>DAONEN010000045.1:0-11421 GCA_035403105.1 Candidatus Egerieousia sp.
TTGATTATGCTCTTTTTTGTGATCTGCCTGACAATTCCCGCGAGCAAAAGGAGGAAGAATGCAAAGAGCGATACGCGCCCGATGATGTCTCCGTATTTTACAAACACAGTAATATCATTATTAAGATTCACCTCGCCCTTTAGGTAACATCTTTTCCACCATCCTGTCTGAGAGACAATATCACCTCTTTGATTTATGAATGCGGAAACTCCCGTATTTGCGCAACGCGCTATATCTCTGCGCGTTTCAATAGCACGCAAACGTGCATAATTAAGATGCTGCCTATATCCGAAAGTATTCCCCCACCAGCCGTCATTTGTAATTACGGTCATCATCTGCGCCCCTTTCTCCACATACTGTCTAAAGTAATCTCCAAAGACAGAATCATAACAAATTGCAGTGCCCAGCATGACATCATCATGCGTTGTAAAGACAGTTGCAACTTTGTCTCTTCCATAGCTCCCAATATATCCTCCTAAATCAATTCCAAGAGATTTAAACACACTTTTGCCGTTGATAATTGGAATTGATTCTGCAAGAATAACCAGCTTATTTTTATGATAAAAGTCCGCTTGCTCTCCAACAGGTCCAACAAAAACGGCAGTATTAAAACTATCATACCAAATAGCACCGCCTGCAAGGGGTCTTGCAGTTGGAGTTGGTGCAACGTTAAGTTCATAGTATTGACTAGCAGCGCCTTCACCTACTCTATTGGTATTCATTATAGGCATATAGTAATGCTGAGTTACAGCACCAAAAATAAAATTCACTTTGTACTGCTCCGCAAAATTTTGAAACCTATTAAAAGTATAACAATCGTTAGGACTATCCTCGCTCAAGATGCCGAGTCTGTCCATAGGAGTGTAAAAAGTTTCAGGAGCCAATACCAGGAATGTCTTATCTGTCACTGCATTATGGGCAAGATTAAATAGAACGGAGTCTTGTGCCAATCTGCTCATCCCGCCAAATTTATCATTATACGGGTCAATATTTGGCTGAAGTACGGCAACTTGTTTAGTCAGCTGCTCTCCGGTTTTTTCTTTATATGAATAGTATCTTATTTGAGAACAAACTATCGGGAGTAAAATAATTATCGCGACAAATATTGCAGAAAACTTAACCGGCTCTTTTTTAGAAAATTGCAACAATACCCTAAACAGCAATACATTCACAAGCAATATCCAGAATGAGCCTCCAAGAGCGCCAAAAACAGAGTACCACTGGATGCTTTTTATAGAAGTTGCAAATGCATTACCTAGTGTCAGCCATGGCCATGTTACCTGCCATGTAGCATAAATATGTTCCCATCCAACCCATAAAAATATTAAGAACAAATACGGCAGTACGCCACCTGTCAATTTTCTAAACCAGCGGAACAATCTGAAAATGATTGCCATCTGAAGCGCATTTAAAGTAACGGCCGCTATGGCTCCGGGAAGAGTTGCAAGGTAAATCCAATATGTGGTAATAATATTCCATATTAGAAAAGTGCAATAATATATTATCCAGAAATTCTTCTTGCCATTTTCCGTTGCAATATACTCAGCCGCTAACAAAGGGAGAAACGCAACAAGCGCCACCATTCCGACATGAGGAATTATGTAAGGGATTGAGAGAAGCAAAGCGGATGCACATCCAAGCATCCATAATTTCAAATTAAAATGCACCGGTTTCTGTGTAACAGCAGCACATTTATTCTCTTTTTTATGTTTTTTACTCTCTTGCATTCTTAAGGTTTATTGTACTATATTTGTGTTTTTGCAAATATACAAAACCGGACGATATGCTGATGATTTTCTTAAAAGGTCTTATTGTTGGTCTTGGGGCTTCCATACCTCTTGGACCGCTTGGTGTTTTGTGCATTCAAAAAACATTAAGCAGAGGGAGATTTGCAGGATTTGTTACAGGTCTTGGCGCCTCTGTATCAGACACTTGTTACTCAACCATCTCTTTGCTCGGACTCGTATTTATTGAAGATTTAATTGATAGCCACAAGCCAGCCGTTTTGATGGTTGGAGGCATTGTTATTTTGCTTATCGGTCTTAAAATTTATGTAACAAATCCAATAAGACAAATAAGACAGAAGAATAAAAAGAGCAAACACGTAGAAGATTTTTTTGAAGCTCTTGCAATGACAATTACCAATCCCGGCTCAATATTTTTAATTCTTGCAATGTTTACCGCAGTAAGGTTTAATATAGCCGATTCTGCAATGGAACCCAGAATTGTCATACTTACAGTACTTTGGGGAGTTTTTACAGGTTCAGCATTATGGTGGTTTACATTGAGTACAAGCATAAGCACGTTCAGAAAGAAATTCCGCCTGAAACAATTAATCATGCTCAATAAAATTTCAGGAGTTATTATTACTGCCATTGGCACTATCTCATTCTGCGACGGTGTATTTGAACTGATTGTCCTTAAAAAATTCTAATTTCCCCTCACAACTGTATAGCCGAGCCTGGCATATAAAGCCCATGACCCACGATAACACAATAATAATGGAAATGGTAAGGAGCAGCCTCTTTGCTTTCTATATTACGGCAGGTATTTATTGTCTGATTATCAACAAGAAAAAATTGACATATAAATATTTGCTCAGCACCATCTTGTTTGTCTGGGGACTGGAATTATTTAAAGATGCACTATCACAGCAATTTGGATGGTTTACTGAAATAAGAGTAAGAGATATTTACCTGCTTTCAGACTTGTTGGTGATTCCGTTGTGCGCCCTATTTGTTCTCACTATGCTGTACAAAAAATACCTTACTCTTAAAATCTTCTTGCGACATGTTCTTCCATTTATAGTATGGCCAATCATATATGCGGCAACCGGTTTCAGATTTGTTTTTTTCTGTGGCCTGGCTTTTCCAATAGCTTACGGAATCATTGTTATTCCACAAATTTTTAGAGGTATAAAGAGATACGAGCTGGCAATAGTGAATAACTACTCTTACCAGGAGAACATTAATGTGAAGTGGCTTAGAACTGTCGTGATATTGCTTGCACTTACTATGATATTTTGTATTTCCACATACACAAATGTTTCATGCCTGCTATTTTACATATATTATGCATACTGCGCCTTAATGTGGATATACATAATCTACATGACAGAGAGACTGGAGCGCCCAAAATGGTCTCCGGAGGCTGTTTTTGTGCCTGCGGACGCTTCACTAAAAGAGGAAGCGCAGGAAATGATTGCAAAAATGACTGCTCCTGTTTCTGCAGGTTGGAATATGAATTTGCAGAATTGTTTTGAAAAAGAGGGATTGTTTTTAAATCAAAATCTAACAATGCAAGATGTTGCGATAAGGATTGGCACTAACCGCACATATTTATCCATATACCTGAATAAAAAATTGCACACAACATTTTACGACTACGTAAACAGCTACAGGCTTAAGTACGCAGAAAATATGCTAACTAACTGTAATGATAAAATTGTTGAAATTTCTCAAAAAAGCGGATTTAACAATTCGTCAACTTTCACATCCTACTTTAAAAAGAAAAACGGCTGCACTCCAAAAGAATTCCGCAACCGTTATAGGGCAAACAACTCTTAATAAAACAAACTAAAAGATAGCTAAGCCGTCTTTATTTACAATTCTTGTAATGTCCTTTGTATCAGGATTATATATTACGATTCCGTGTCCAAAGCATTTTGTTAGTCCTCCGCCAAAATCTCCTGTAACATTATAGACAGTATTATTCCTGATTGCAAAAATTGCATCCTTAAGAGAAAAGTATAAAACATCATTGTATATGTCGGGAGTTATTGACAGAATCACATTATCCTTCTGCAACCCGGCGCAAAGATTCATCTTCCCGCTGCCGGGAGAAAGGGAGAAGATGCTGCTGCCTGCAGCAACATAAAGAGAATCACCCATTTCTACAACTGACATAATCGGCTTAGGAGATACAAGAATGTTCTTATAAATGCCACCTTTTGCATAAGCATATAGATGATAGCGGTTATCTGCCTTGTTCCTATCATAAAGATAAACAACATGCTTGCCGGAAGATATCCCCATATCTGGATTTGGTAACTTTATAAGTTCTTTGAAAATGCCGGAAGAATCTATATAGCATAAAGATTTCCCCTTGACTACCATCAACAAACTGTCAAAAGTATATGCAAATGAAGAAATTGGCTCATCGGCTTTATTGCCATATATGGTCATTCCTCCCCATCCAAGCAAATAAATCCTTTCCCGCGTAGCCAATGTAATAAGCCTGTCGGGAGAGATATCAATGCAGCCTATAAAATGCATATTATCAAGAGAATCTGACATAGAGCTGCTTAACATTACTTCATACCTGAGATTGTTTTTATGCTGCGCCATTGTCTCAGACAATGGAAACCACAAGAAAACAAGAAGCAAAAAACATATTTTATTCTTCATACAAAAATCTCTTTAACAGTATGTTAATATTTTCTCAAAGGAACTCTCCAGGCATCGCCCACATGACCGTAAATGTTGTATTTGTCCAACATTTTAACCCCAAAACCTTGAATAATTTCAAAGTTTTTATCCTTAATATCATCAACAAAATCATCTTTTTCAGAACCGATAAATGCTAATGCAGTCTCCTTGCCCGTTTTACGCATTGCATTGAAAGCTAATTTTTTAAGCTCAAAATTTCCGGTCTCTTCCATTCTTGCGACGTCTCCGCTAACAACTGCATCCGAGGCATCCTTGACATATGACATAGCTTCATTCTTAATATTCTTCATTAGACGTCCGGTAATTGCGGCAACTTTCCCCCCTTCAAACCCGTCAACTTTCTCAATCATCTTATCCATAAATTCGTCCGGCCCATTAGGTTCCGGTACATAAACAGGCTCGTTGAGTTTTTTATCTTCCGGTGATACCTGAGCCCATGAATTATAATCCCAAGTCACACTTGCTCCGCTGTTTATTATCTTCTTTCTTAGCATCTCATCTTGAGTGAGAGGTGCTCCGGAAGATAACGGCTTTAATTGCAGATTGGCACTGGAAAGTTGTTTAAAATGCACAGAACCTGAGTTTTCCATTGTTTTATACTCGCTCATCAGTTTTACATATTTTACTTGTGCAACGGAATCGTTATAACGTTTCTCTTTTGCCGCCTGCTCGGCAAGCCATGCCGCCTTTTGCGCCTCAGCCTGCGAGTTGCTAGAGTTATCGCTTAACAAAACACTGAAAAGAGCAGAAACAAGTCCGCTGGCAAGCTGCATTCCAACCATTTGCTGTGTGCTCATTACCATTGGTTTGGCAACAGAAACATTTTTTGCAAAAGACTGGGCGGAAACTGTTTTTGTAATAGTCTTGCCTGTCATTTGTTCCAATTGTTTTATTGCACTTGTAGAGGAGCCGGTACCGGAGTCAAAACCGGTAGCAGCCTTTATTACTATTGGCTCCCCGTTAGTTATCCCGGCCTGGGCAAATGCAGCAATTGGGAATGTTGCCGCCATAACCCCCAGCAATGGGATAAAAATGATATTAATATTTTTCATAATCATCAATATATTAAATGGTTATTACTCTTTCCTAAAATTCAGCTGCCACTCATAAATTTTATCTTGTGCAGTACGTGCGTCCTGGGCATCGGGAGCCAGGAGCAAATACTTTTTCATATTTAATATGGCAATCCCAAAATTTTCTATCTGAGCCTGAAGAAGTGCAATATTATAATACATCGTCGGGTATGATATTGGATTTATTTTCATGGCATTGTAATATTGTTCTATAGCATCTGAATAAAGTTTTTGCTCTGTAAGCGCGTTTGCCTGAACAATATACATCCTCTGCTCCTCCGTAATATCTTGCTTTGTTTTGGACTCTGACATAGATTTTCTGAGCATGTTAAGCTGTAATTCTGTTGCCTCTTGAATTTTCCCGTATTGCAGTGTAAAAAGAATATTACAAAGTCTATTAAGAACATCTCTTTTGTCTAACCCATCAGCACCAACAAGATTATTCCCCAAAGGACCAAGATTATCAATAGTCTCATACCAATTATTCTTGTTGAAATCAACATATAAGTTCCTCTCAACTCCAAACGGTAGTACGCAAATAACTGTATCAAGTGCCGGGTCCTGTCCCTTCTTTCCCTTTTTAAACTCCTTGACCGTTGTCATAAATACTCCTTTATCATTGATTTTAACCATTTTACAGCCAGATAAGTGGAATAGATCTTTTGTCCACCCTACGCCACATTTTAACAACAGTCCCTTTATTTCTTCTTCAATATTCACAACAGATGAATCCAACTTGCAAAGCCGCGGATAAGTTCGAATCCAAGTGTTGCCGTCGCTGTTGGTAAATTCCTTTGTTGCTCTAACCTGCGCATTTACAGCTTGAGATAAAACAAAAAGAAGCAAAATAGTAGACGCTGCTACCTTAACCTTTTTCATATTGAACCTATTTTAAACAAAGCTAATTAAGATTACTGTTGGAAATTTGCCTCCCACTCGTAAATTTTATCTTGAGCCACTCTTGCATCAGGAGCATCAGGGGCAAGAAGCAGATATTCTTTCATATTCATTATTGCCGTTGCAAAAAGCTCAATTTGAGCATTTAACAATGCCATGTTGTAGTAGGCAACTGGATAGGAGAGCGGATTAACGCTCACAGCCCTGCTAAAATAATCTATCGCCTTTGAATAAAGTTGCTGGTTTGTTGCGGCACTTGCCTGGACAATGTACCTTCTCTGATTTTCCTCCACCGTTTGCGTCTTGCCCGCTTCACGCTCCTTTAAATCTTTAAGACGCCTCAGCTCCCTGTCAAAATATTTTTGATTCATTCTATACTGCAAGGTATACAGCATATTGCACAAAACTTTCCCTTCCTCGTTCCAGGACATATAAATCAGAGGAGCATCAGCCAAATAGATATAAAGCGTATTGTCATCATCCCACTTCTTTGTGTACAAATTAATCTCTTTATCGGCCCTGACCAGATTAACAGTTGTATCATTACGGCTCACGACAGTTTCAGTTGTCACATAAACACTTGAGTCCGTAACAAACACATCATCAATATTTTTGTAAAGGGCGGTAGCGTAATACTGTTTTTGCCTTTTTTTCAGCAAATCTTTTATTTCCTCCGCAATCTTCTCATTAGAAGACGCTAAATTGCAGAAACCGGGGTATCGAATTGTCCACTTAAGATTGTTGGTGGTGCCCGTTTTCTCTGTTTTAATCTGAGCGCTCACATTAGTTGAAACAGCACAAACAACTGTTAAACACACAGTTATCATAAATCTGGTTTTCATATGGGTAATACTTTAATTAATTTTAATGTAAAATTAAAGCAGGGCAACTACCCATAAGCATAAATGCGTAAAAAAAAATTTAAAATGCGTAAAAAAAAGATATAAAAGCGTAAAACTACGCTTTTATGACAAGAGAAGCCGTTAGTCCCTCCCCAATAAATGATGTGTCGGCTATTGCATCTGCCTTTTCCGTTACGCACGCAAGTGAGGAGTCTCTCTCTTTATTATCAACAACAATAACAATTGCACTGTTTTTTGGAATATTTTCTCCGCGGCTTATGTAAGAAATCAGATTACTTTTGCAAGAAATTTTTGACAAGTCGGCTTCTTCATTATCAAAAGGCAAAGCACTTATCGCCCCCATTGCGTCTATACACATCTTGCCTCCGAATCCTTTCTGTGGAGCAGATGTATCTCTCTCATCTATAAGCCCTCTGGTAAAATATGTATTTGCCCGCGGAATGTAATTTTTCAATATTTGTTGCTTAACCTCCTCAGCGTTGCGAATGTTTAATTTCTTTCCAAAAGTTTCCGGATATTCTCTTACAATCACAAAAACCTTATTAAGCATAAACATAGAGGAACCCCATAAAGCATGGGCAATCCTCAATGCCTTCCCTTTGTAATTAGCTCCCGACAACTTAACTATTACAACATCTTTGCACAAACCTCCATCGGCAAAGGCAATATCTTCAATTTCGGGATATACCGTAATTCTAAGGATATTCAGAATTATCTGTTCAATACATCTGTTTTTATTAATCTCCAGCTCTTTTAACTCAAGGTCGGCATCAGGAGCAGTGTTGTCAAAAGACTTTGGAACCGTAGCATCTTTCTTACCTGAAATTCCGGTTATATGCATTACGGGATACATTGCTCCGCTCTTCTTGAATTCATTTCTGTCAATATAACCACCCAAAACAAAATCACTTTCGGCCGGAACGGCAAGATTCTCCGTCAGGCAATTAGCCATTTCAATGCCCTTGTTCTTTAAAAATCCCGCAACCAACCAAGGAGAAATTCCAACAGGGAAATTAATACTTCCCACAAGATTGCATAATGTATCTCCAATAGAAACAGCCATATCAAACTGGCTATCAATTGATTTATAAAAAGCATCTCTTATGCGGGAATAAGCCGGCCAGCGTACATCAATACTCTCTGTTCCCTTAAAATCCAAAGACAACATTTCCACTAAATCTTCCTGCACCTCTTGTTCACTTACTCTATTTTTTCTAGGAGGGGTCTTTGCAGTTACAACAGCGCTTTTAATTCCCTCAAAGACGGAAGCATCCGGCTTTGCCTGAACAATCTCCTGACAGCGCGGATATTCCTTTGACTTTATCGGAAACCACTCTGAAAACTGCTTGACATAAGGGAGGATTTTCATTCTTTCTATGCCATGCGCACGCGGCATGGATACTTCTTCCAAAAATTCTTTTAGCCTCTTGGAAGATTCGCTAAAATCATCTATGCCGATAATCCGGGCAAACTCTTTTAAACTACTTTCCATTAATTTTTATAAAAAACAAATTTTCTCTAACTCTGATTTCTCTTTGGATATACTATCCTTGCGTGATACATATCTTGTAACTGCCTCTTAAAAACCATCGTAGTAATGTTTATCTCTCTGTAGGAAATCTCCGCTTTTGACAGCTGAGAAGAGGAAAGTCTATGACTTAACACATCATCCACAAGGGCGGAAATGCTTTTGACAGAGAAATCTTTTAATGTTCTGGCGGCCGCCTCAACCGCATCTGCCATCATTACAACAACTTCCTCACGCGTTACAGGCAATGTTCCGTTATATGTGAAAGGTGCGGTATTATTTGGATCTCCTCCGTTGTTGCAATAAACATTATAAAAATATCCCGTCACAGAGTGCCCGTGATGGGAAGCTATATAATCTATGACCTCCTTTGGCAAATGAAATTTTTTTGCAAGCGTAACACCGTTTTCCACATGTTTTATTATCTCCGCTGCGCCTTCCTGCGGAGTAAGACCGCCGTAATAATTTATGCCCGGTGCCTGATTCTCTATAAAAGCCTGAGGGTTAAGCATTTTACCAATATCGTGATACATGGCCCCTACTCTTACAAGGCGTACATCTCCCCCAATTGCAGAAACCGCTCTTTCTGCAAGATTTGCAACCTGCAGAGAATGCTGAAATGTTCCGGGAGCTTTACGCTGCAGCTCCCTCATTAAATTGTTATCGGTATCTGACAAATCTCTAAGCGTAGAGACTGAAACCATATAAAACAATTTCTCAAACAAGAATACAAACGGATATGCGGCAACTGTCAGCAAAGCATTCAAAAACAGATAAAAAATTATTGTGGCATCGGACTCAACAAGGGTGCCGTTTGAGAGCATTGAAAATCCAATATGAAGAATAGTAAGTCCCGTAAAAACAAACAGAGAATTTACAAACTGCATCCATCCTCTGGAATATAGTGTAAATGAGAGCAATGCAATAACTCCCGACAGTGCGTTAATTGCAAATAGTTCAATTCCGTTTTCTGCAATTATCATTAGCGGCAGCATAGAGACCAAATATATTGGAATCACAACTCTATTTTTAACAAATGCGGCCATATAGAGAGTGGTAACGGCAAACGGAATCAAATAAAGAAGATTTGGATTTATCATCCTTACCAGCATTGGAGTTGCAAAGTTCAAACAGCAGATGAACATTATAAAGTTGAACTGATTTTGGTGCCTCATGATTTCTATATCAGAAAAATATAAAGCCATATATATAAGCACCAGCAACGCAAACACAATTACCGCATGCGCTAAAACCAGAGCATATATGCTGCCGGAATAACCAAGGCTTCTACTATACTCCGCCTTATATGAATCCAGAAGCTGCTCAATATCAGCCGTTACAGTCTCTCCTTTTGTTACTACAAGCTGTCCGGCATACATCATGCCTTTAGTTGGAGATATATAATCAATAGCCTGTTTATGTAGTATTTCTGTTGTCTTTTTATCATAATTTAAGTTAGGCTCAACTAATTCCTGTACCTTAATTGCACTAAGGAGAGAGTCAGCATCCATTGCCGGGAAATTTGCAACAACTTCAGACTCAAGGAATTTTACCGCTTTTGAGACTGTATATAAATCAGCTTCTATCTCTTGCTTTGTTGTTCTGCCGCTTTGGACAAAAATTGTTTTATCTGAAATTTCTCTATCGGGAAGAACACCCTTTGCATAAATTTTTCTCAACCCCTCTTCCAGCACAGAAAGCAAATCATGCGTAAGCCCGTACTTGGAACTCTCTTTTGAAAGTTCTGTGATTCTGTCATTTACAATAAAAGGTGTAACCGTATAATATGGGACGATGTTTGCGGCAGCCTCCTGTTTTTCAGACATCAGTTCCTGCTGAGTCTTCAAAATCGGGAAATCAATAGGAGTAGTAAGTGTTTCATACAGCCATGGAGTGCCTTTTCTATAATGATATTTAAATTTTCCCTCTGTAGGATACAATAAAAGCATTATTATAAATGCTACTCCCATTGCAATGTAAATACCTCCGCTGCGCAGTATTGCCCTGGTTTTCTGTATGTTTATGCCTTCCATAAAAATGCTTGTTAATTGTTACAAATTTACATTATTTTTGCCTAAGTATGAACAAATTAAACTGCAAGGCAAATCTAAACTATTTCCGCAAGATACCTAATACTGCAACGCTCAAATCATACTGAGCAAATGCGGGAACTGCAAAAAAGCAGATGCAAACCATAGTAATCAAAGACCTGTCAAGGTATTAATCTGTAATACTTTTGTGTTGAATTCTATAGGTATTGCTTTAAGTTATTAAAAGTAATTATCAGGTTTGATCTTATAACAGTTCAGAAATACTAGAAAAAAGGAGTTGACAATTTTGCAACAGATTTTTTGTATATTGGTGCACCTGAAAAAAGCGCTCTGAGCGCATTAAAAACGATAAAATAATATGATGAAAGAAAAACTGCCGGGAGCTATAAAAATTATAACTCTTTGCTTATTAACATGTTTATGCAACCTTCCTGCACGCTCGCAGGAGCTGATTGTGATGAAATCTCCAAAATACCTTAAGGCAAATGACACAATAATTGTTTTTGCGCCTGAAGGGAAAAAACCTCACGCAACAGTTATTTTGCTGCACGGATGGGGCGG
>DAONEN010000046.1:0-11336 GCA_035403105.1 Candidatus Egerieousia sp.
AATAGCGGTAGGCGTACCATAGTAATCAACCATTACGTTATTGAAAACAGCGGGATTAGCCTTCCCTGCTCTAAAAGTTTTCAACTCTTCCTCTAAATGCACAATAGCCTTTTCCATTTTGTCTTTGGCCTGTGCAATGCAATTTTTGGAAATTGAAATATCCATAATTATAAATTTAAATTCTTTTTATATCCCGACAGTTATTTTTTTGCCGCTTCTATTGCAGCTTGTACTTTTGTGAACTCCGCAGCATCATAGCCAACTCCTATATAGGCAATATTGCCATCTTTGTCTATTACATAATTTCTTGGAATTCCACTCGTTGCAAACATTCCAAAAACTTTGCCGCCTTCATCCAGGCCAACAGGGAATTTATAACCTTTAGCTTTCATAAAATCCTCTACTTTTGCCCGAGTCTCTCTCTTGCCGTCCATTCTGTCTATGCATACTACTGCAAAATCTTTTCCCGCATATTTCTTTACAATTTCCTCCGGGAATCTTGTAAGCTCCTGGACACAGTAAGGACACCATGTAGCCCAGAAATTAACCAGGACAACTTTACCTTTCAAATTATTAATGTTCAATGTTTTACCATTAAGCATGGTTATGGTGAAATTTGGAACTTGCTCGCCAACCTTTACATAGTTGCCATCTGCATCTGCACTCTTCTGTGCAGAAGCAATACCCGCCGTAAATACAACGGCTGCCAATAGCATCAAAATTTTTCTCATAATATTTTCCTTTTTATTATTATTTCTTAGAAAAACTGTTAATTACCTCATTGTAACTATTGTGCCAATCTTCTCTCCCTCAAGCAATTTAGTCAAGTTACCATGAGTGTTTATGTTAAAAACGATGATTGGCATATCGCTCTCTTTGCACATTGCAAAAGCAGTCTGGTCCATAACCTTAAGATTATCAGACAATGCTTTGTCAAATGTTAAAGTATCGTATTTTTTTGCATTATGATTTTTTTCCGGATCGCTGTCATAAACACCGTCTACCCGCGTCCCCTTTAGCAATGCATCTGCCTCAATCTCACAGGCCCGCAGGGCTGCAGCAGAATCTGTCGTGAAGTAAGGATTGCCTGTGCCTGCGGTAAAAATGGCAACACCACCGTTCTCCAAAACTTCAATTGCTTTTTCTTTACTGTAATATCTTGCAACCGGCTCCATTGGAAGGGCCGTAAATACCTCAGCATTAACCCATTTGTCTTTTATAAACTGAGCAAGGGCCATACCGTTTATTACTGTTGCCAGCATACCCATCTGATCCCCTTTTACGCGGTCAAAACCAGCCTTTGTACCGGTTATTCCGCGGAAGATGTTTCCGCCGCCAACAACTACTCCTATTTGCGTTCCGCCCTTTACAGCCTTTGCAATTTCATCTGCATATGCCCTAATAGCGTCAGAATCAAAGCCGGCCCCCTTGGAACCGCCCATGCTCTCCCCGCTAAGTTTAAGTAATACTCTCTTGAATTTCATAACTTTATCCACAAAATCAACCACGAAAATAATTATTTAGGGCCAAAAATGCAACTTGTGTGCCTATTATTGTTTTTTAGAAACTTACATTTTATCTTTGCCGCACAAAAAAAAATCAGATAATAGTTTATGTCAAATATTTTTACAGAATCTATAGGCAGGAAATTGGTGATGAGCATAAGCGGCTTATTTCTTATTTTATTCCTGACAGTTCATGCTTCCGTTAATAGTTTATATCTATTTAGCAGAGAAGCTTTTCAGGCGGGATGCGACTTTATGAAACTGCCAATTGTTACGGCAATAGTTCCAATTTTGGCGGGCGGATTCTTAGTACACATTGTGTACGCTTTTATCCTTTATATCCAAGATTACAAGGCGCGCGGTCCTGTCAGATATGCCGTTGCAAACAAGTCTCAATCAGATGGTTGGGCATCCAGAAACATGATTATCCTTGGTTTGCTTATTCTTATTGGAATAGGTTTGCACCTTACAGATTTCTGGGCAAAGATGCAATTGCAGGAATTCATGGGGAATGAATCTGCAAATGGTCCCGAATCACTTGAATTTACATTTGGAAATCTGTGGATTTATATTCTTTACATCCTGTGGTTTGTCTGCCTTTGGCTTCATCTTAACCACGGTTTCTGGAGCGCATTCCAGACTATTGGTTTGAATAATAACAAATGGCTTCCTCGTTTAAGGGTAATAGGCATCATTTATTCATCACTTCTTGTTTTGATCTTCATTGCAGTTGCAACCAAAGCATTCCTGTATTCACACTGGATGATTTGCTAATAAAGACTCTAATAAAGACCACTTAAAATACCAATGGCAACATGCCGCTGTGTCTGCATATAGTGGTTTCCAGTATAATTGCTCCATAGCAGGGAACTATGCTTTGGAGAACCTAGAAATCAAGTACTTGTAAAATAAGGGTTTATATGGAATCCTTGTTTTATAACCATCTTAATATCAGGCCTTCCAAGAGATAGTTCGCAATTGTATTACACAAACAAGTCCCGCATGATGGAATCTGAAATGAAAAATTTATCTGTCGGGATTTTAATAATAAATTTTCCACAATCAACACTGTGCAGGCTGTCACGGTGGTCATCACCACGGTGGTCATCACAGCAGTTATCCTTAAAATTTTCTTGGAGCAGGAGATGTTCATCTTCCAGGCGGGCGACTGCAGGCAAGATAGTCTTTAAGAGATCCTTATTTAATGTACTCAAATCCAGGCCTTTAGTTTGGCGAAGGCCGAGCATGATAGATTCATTAAAGATATCCTTTTCCGTTAGGGACTCGCCGGAACGGAGTTCAAGAGTTTGCGGATTGCAGTAATTTTCCACGTCAGGGAAATTCCACTCACGATGGTTGCAGCCGTCAAATGAGTGCGCGCCCGGGCCAAGTCCAAGGTAAGGAGTTTTGTTCCAATAGTTGCTGTTATGCTGAGAACGGTAAGATAATGTACATGGAAGGTGGTCGGCACAAGAATTTGAGACACGTAAAGCATGTGAAGAAGTTGTTTCCGCGCAACGTGCAAAATTAGAAATCTCATATTGGTCATAATCAGCGACAGATAGAATATCCTGTAGCATAGCGTATTGTGCAGCACATTCATCAGCGCTCATTGGCAAATATTTTCCTTGATTGTCAAGCGCCTCCAATGTTGTTCCTTCATCTATACTTAGCTGATAAGCGGAGATGTGGTCCGGGCGTAATGAGATGATTTTATTCAAATTATAACGCCATTGCTGAGTGCTCAGGCCGAAAAAACCAAATATTAAATCCAAACTGATATTATCAAACCCGGCATCTCTCAAAATGTAATAAGCATTAATTGCATCCGCAGAAGTGTGGCGGCGATGCATCCACTTAAGATGCTCATCAATAAATGATTGCACTCCCATGCTTATCCTGTTTACCCCAATGGATTTTAGACCGGCAGCGTATTCCGGCGTTATATCATCCGGATTAACTTCAACGGTAAATTCAAATTTGTCTCTGAAGCCCGCAGAAAACTTGTCTTCACCGCCTGCAACAAATTTATCCACGGCGCAGGCAGTCAATTTATCCCCGCCGCCCGCAGGTGATCTTACTTCTGCGGCAAACTTAAAGTTATCCTTGAGACATTGCACAATCTCCTCAAGTTGAGACACTTTCAAAACGGATGGTGTGCCGCCGCCAAAGTATAATGTGCTAATTTTAGTGCCTGTCTCAGAAAAACTGGAGTTAACGTTTTGCTCTGTCCCGGCATTAAAAAAACTCCTGCGCCCGTAGATTTCTCTTTTGAGCGCAGGAATATAGTTTTCTCTAATTTGCTTATTTATAACTGAATAGAAGCCACAGTATATACAGAATGAATTACAAAAGGGGATGTGTACGTATATGCCCGCCACCTTACCGCCTATTTAAGATAAATCTGAGCTGTTCCAAGCAAACCGCGGTTTGTGTACGCATCAATCGTGTAAACACCTTTTGTAAATTTAGCGCCTTCAGGATCAAAATATATACAAACTTCTATCTCAGCTCCCTCATAATCCACCTCTCTGGATGCTGAATAAATCATCTGCTCTCCGCCGGCGGTAAAGACTTGCTGACCGCCATTTGTCATCAAGATTCCGTCTGGACCTTTTACTCTAATATACAAGGTCATAGGACCTGTCTTAGCAATAGTATTTTCTACCAAATTCAAACAGCTTTTTAGTTTTTGAACCCTGCTGCTGCGATTTGTCTCTTTACCGTTTCCGTTAAGTCCCACAATTGCAAGACCGCGCCCTTTTACAACAGACCCCTTTTCTACTTGTTTACCAAGTTCATCTGTTGTAGTCTTAAGGTCATTGTACTTTGTATTGCTCTCCTGAGCCTCCTGCTTTGCCTGTGCAGTCTCTTTCTTTAGGCTGACGTTCAGTGTGTTTAAAGAGTCTATTTGTTTTATATACCCTTTCATGATAGATCTAAGGGTTCCAAGCTCTCTCTCATACCTCATCAACTTTGTCTGATCCGTTGCCTTTGTGCTATTAACCTTTTGAATTAGTTGCGCAACCTTCTCTCTCTCCACCTGCAATTGAGTATTGATAGTATCATTTGTAGATGAAATATTTGCATAGTCGCTCTGCAGCTGCGTCATCTGCTGCGTAAGAGTAGTTTTGTCTATAGTGAGTCCGCTAATATCCTGCTTCATAGTATTTTTCTGAACCAGAACATAGATCAGAACTCCAAGAAGAATTGCAGCTACTGCCGCAAGTACTCCAATTATAACCTTGTATTTCTTTTCCATAATGATAATTTTTAACGCTTTGTTATTTGTTGGTCATTTACGCTCTGTCTATTTACAAGCCGTTTTAAGCTCTGTATAAAAGATTCACACATATATGATGCCGCATGCGCAAATGTAAGAATAATAATTTGTACTTTTGCTCAAGTAATAAACACATAACTTCTTCATTTAACAAACAGAGAATATGAATAAAAACGGCATAGGGAAATATTTGCTGAGAGCGGTTAAATATTTCATTTTCATTTTTGTCTTTTTTGTAATCCTTATTTGCATAGTTTTCTACACATCACGGCATGATCCCAGTTTAATGCCATGGGACATGTTTAAGGGGAATGAGAAAAATTTACTTTTGTTCTTTATAGTCTTCTCATTTGCATATCCTTTCATTGGTTACGGCAGAAGAGAAGTGGTAGTTGGAAAGCATTATGAGGAGCATAAGGCGGAGATTCAAAATATGCTTGCAGAGGCTAACATGAATTTTGTAAGAGAGGATAAAGATTTTGAAGGTAGCACCATGATTTATCACCACAGAAATATGTTTATCCGTTTTATGCGTCTATTTGAAGACACGCTGAAAATCAGGTATATTAACGGGGTTTTACAGATGGACGGAATCCGTGCGGATGTTGTGCGCTTCAGTCACAACATTGAGTGGATTATGCAGAAAGCAGAGGAGGAGGCTCAAGAGAAAGCTAATGAGAATCCCGACAGTTTAGACAAATAATAAGGTCATCAGTTTAGAGAAAAAAATATGAAAGTTGTAAAACATTACACAGATGCTTTTGCAGCAAATATTGCAAAAGGGATGCTTGAAAATGAGGGGATACCCGCAGTGGTACTAAATCAAAATCAAGCATTTGCAGGTCTTCCAACAGACCTTGGAACAATTGATCTTGCAGTAGAAGATGAAAATTATGGGCGCGCTCTAAAGCTAATAGAGGCAACCTCCAAAGAGGAGTAGAAATCTTCTCCAAATCTGTAAATTAAAGGTTCCCGCAAAAACTTAAAAACGGGAACCTTTTCTATTGCACCTTTTTCAAATGCCTCTCGGCAAAGGTGTTCCCGGCTTAAGTTTAAAGCATAAAGACCATTTGCAAGGCGTGAAACTCTTATAGGATATAACCAGCAAGAAATAGGCTTGCGGAAACCGATGGGATCATAAAAAGTTCCTGCCTCACAAGAATGAAGTGCGGCTTTATTCAAATATTTTTCTGTCCAATATTTTTCAACTGCGCAAAAAGTATAGCCATTCTCATCCGTAAAAGAGTAAACGCATTCATGTTTATTGACCAAGGGCGTGACCAAATCCCCTTCCCCGTCAATAACGGAAAATCCCTGTTCTTTAACACTTTGCAAAGAAACTCCTGAAAGATATTTTTTATAATTTTCAAACTCTTTCTCCAACAAAGCAGGTTCATGCTCATCAAGCGGAGCGCCGCTGTCCCCTATTACGCAACAGCAACCCTTGCATCTTAAAAAATCACAAGAGAAACACTCGGTTAAAATTTCAGAGCTTACCAAACAATCTTTAATCCTGATTATCACCTTTTAATTAACGTCAAAATACTCCTTTACAAAATCTTCTTTAAGCAATCTTGCGGTTCCGACATCTTGAGTTGTTCCATCCATAACAACGGAAATTCTATTGCCGCCAAGCAACTCGGAAATGAATTTTGAAAATTCCCTCTTGCTAATGCTTTGAAGCTCCGCAGCATAATTATTATAAAAATCTTTCCCGTCTATGTAACGCCGTGTTAATGTGGTCAACCAGTATGAATTACGCTGATTATTAGAACTAAACTTGCTTGTAACTTCTTCTACTAATCTGTTAAATTCAAAATCTGTAATACCACCGTTAGAAATACCGTCAAGCTCTTTAACAATGGCATACTCAATCTCTTTTGCAGATGTGCTATCTGTCTCAAAATATGAACTTGCAACAAATATATCCTCAGGGTAATTATGCAAATCTGTCGTGACTGCAAAATTTGCAGAGAGGCCTCTTAATTTATCACGATAGGTATCCTCCAGCAAACTCTGCGTCATCTCTCCAAGTATCTCGTTTTTAATACTAAACTCCGCTCCTCTGGAAAGCGTAAAATTAACATAGGTACGCGGAGCGCTCATCTTAAACAAAAACCTTTTGTTAACTCTCCCTTTTGCAAAATAATTTGGTACAACAATGCTGCTCTCTCTCTCCATTGCATCTCCTTTGATACTGCCGATATACTTTAAAGCATACTCTTTAAACTGCTGAACATTAATGTTGCCCGTAAAAATGAAAACAAAATCCGCGGCATTTGAGAATCTCTCATCCAAATAGTTTGAAATATCTGAATATGAATATCCTTTAATTTGTTCTGCGTTAATAGGCGCAACAAAATTTTTATTACTGTTATTGTAATAATTTACAGAATCCTTAAATGTCTCTACGGGAGAAAGAGAGTGATAAATAGTGTTATATACCATCTTCTGCTTGTAAATATCAAAAGCCGCCGCGTCTTTCCTTCTCTGCGTCATGCTAAGATACAGAGCCTGGAACAGCTTCTCGGTATTTGCCGCAATACCGTATCCGTCAATCTCTTCTGTATTCTGAGAAATTTTTGCATAGACATTCATGTGGTTATAATCATAAAAACGCTGCATGTTTGCCTGTGAAATATTTCCAAGACCGCCAAGATTTAAGACTCCGTTAAAGAACTCTTCATTTCCAAAATTCACCCCGGACATTAAGGAGAAGCCCCCTTTGCTTACGGCCTTGAAGGCTATTGTATCCTTTGAGTCTGAGGTGTTTTTCAAAACAACCGTTGCACCGTTGGATAACGTCATTATGTACGCCCCTGTAATTGGGTCTTCTGATTCTGAAATAACATTAGCCACAGCCGCCGGAGAAACATCCGGCCACTTAACAATAGGAATGTTTTTATATTCAGAAGGTCCCTTGCCAATAGCATCTGTATATGAGGCAAGTACACGCTCTTTAGAGAGCTGCTCTATTCCCTTTGCATCCGGCATGCGGCAGGATATTACTATGTTATCATTTTGGTCCAGGAGCGCTTTTGCATAATTATTCAAGTCACTCAAATTTAAAGAGAACAATACTTGTTTCATAATAGCAAACTTAAGCTCTGTGCTGGCCAAAGAATACCCGCCATAAAAATTATCCAATGCTCTCTGCAAATAGACGTCATTAGATGCCGTTGCCCTGTTGTCATAAAAATTCTCCAGCCTCCTCCAATAAATCTCCACGGACTTATTAAACTCCTGATTATTAAATCCAAACTTCCCCATCTTATCTATCTCGCCGCTTATAAAAGCAAGAGATGCGTAAACAGTATTCGGCAATGTTTCAAATGAAATAGTATATGCGGAACTTTTCTCTACGTCCATAAATTTTCCGGTACTGATGCTGACGTTAAAAATTGGAAGGCTCTGCTGCACAATTCCTTCTCTTATTCTATCTTGCAAAAGACTTGTAATGGCATCATCCATATACTCCTGAATATAAGGGATATTGGTGGTTCTGTAATTTTCCTTCAATGGCCCTTTAAGAAAGCTAATAGAGACAGATGTCTTATCATATTCTGCGTCTTTTAACAGCACGGCTTTTACGCCTGGAATTTCCTTTGGAGAGTAATAGTCCCTCGGCTGGCTCTTAAGCGGTTTGGGAATTGTTGCAAAAGTGGATTTAATCTGTGTCTCCAATTTTACCGGATCAATGTCTCCTGCCACTATAACACACTGCAAATCAGGCCTGCACCAGTTATAATAAAATGCGCGCAAATCTTTAGAAGAGAGGTTTTGTATACTCTTAACATTACTTGGATTGAGTGTACGGTCGTAAGGGCTGTCTGGAAAAACAGATTTAATTTCCTGATTGTCCAGCCGGGCGGAAGCATCCCACTTGTTTGACGCCATATTTTTTAAAATTGGTCTTTCCGCCTCCAAATCATCTTCATCTACATTTATGGAACTCATCCAGTTATAAAGAATCAGAAGAGAAGAATCTATTGTATTTGATCTCCCGACAGGTATATTTTTTATTAAATACGTTGTCTCATCTTTCCCTGTATTAAAAGATATGTCATCGCTCTTAACACCTATTGATTGCAGGTACGTAAGGATTGTAGAGCCCTCAAAGTTTCTTGTCCCTTTTGTTGCCAGCAGCTCAAGCAGTTTAAAAGAGCCTTCCCGGCCGCTGTTTTCCAGCACTGTTCCCACCTTTTGAGCCACGCAAAAATCGGCAAGGCCCTTTTGGGCTTGGTTTTTGATGATGACGTAGGAGAGGCCGTTGGCCAGCGTTCCCGTCTTCACCCTTGGATCATCCGGAAGTTTTGCCGGGTCTTTAACCTGAGAGAAACTGTCGGGAGCAAAAAGGAGAGAGAGGACGGCAATTAGTATTAATGATATTTTTCTCATGACAGCGCATATTTTCATGGCCTTGCAAAATTAAGAATTTATGTACTAGTTTGCGTAAGCACCCATTTTTTTTTAATTTTGTCTCTAGCAGTTAACGATTAATTCATCAAATAGAATAGATAAACCTTTTAAAACTAATAAACACATGAAAAGAATCAACACGTTTTTAATGACCCTTGCTCTTGCTCTATTTGTATCTGCAGGCGCATTTGCGCAGGACATGACTGCAGCAACAGAAGCTTTTAACAAAGCAAAAGAAGCGTTCACGGCAGGCAATGAAACTGAGGCTGTTACAGGCTTTAATGAGGCAATGAAACTTGCGAGCGCTGCGGGTGATGAAGGAAAGCAGATGGTGTCAGATTGCAAAGACCTAATTCCTAAGATTCTTCTTCAGGCAGCAACTAAGAAAATAGATACAAAAGATTACACAGGTGCACTTACAGGCTTGGAGGCAACGGTTGCAAAAGCAAAGGAATATGGCGGGACGGAGACCGCAGAATCTGCAGAAGACCTTATCCCTCAGATTACTATGATGCTTGGAGATAATGCTCTTAATGACAAGAATTTTACAGAAGCTGTTGCTAAATATAAAGAGACTTTAGAATACACCCCTAATGATGGTAATGCCTTCTTAAGACTTGGAATGGCCTATGCTGCATCAGGAGATGAGACATCCGCAGAAGATGCATTTACAAAAGCAAAGGCTAACGGCCAGGAAGATGCTGCTAATAAACAGCTATCTACAATATATTTCAACAAACTTGCAGCCGCATATCAGGCAAAGAATTTTTCCGCAGCAATTGCAGCGGCAGATAAAGTTAATGAGTTTGGAACAAATCCTCAGGCAAGTCTTTATGGCGGAATGGCTGCGGCAAATATGAAGAATTATGCAAAGGCAATTTCTTTGTTAAAGAAAGCACAGCAAAATTCTACAACATTCTACTATTTGGCAACATCCTATGAGAAGAGCGGTAGTACCGCAAATGCATGCACATACTATAAGAAAATTCTGAATGACAAGCAGTTTGGCGCTTTTGCAAAAAGTAAAATTGCTGCTTTGAAATGCAAATAAAACTTGAGCTTTTAGCTCCGGCGAAGAATAAAGAGATCGGTATCGCGGCAATTGGCTGCGGTGCCGATTCTGTTTATATAGCGGGTCCAAAGTTTGGAGCAAGAGAAGCCGCGGGAAATTCTTTTACAGAGATTGCGGAATTATGTTCTTATGCCAGACAATTTGGAGCAAAGGTTTATATTACTGTTAACACTATTTTATTCGATTCAGAAATTCCGGAGGCGGAAGAGTATGTATGGAGAGCTTATGAGGCGGGCTGCAAAGGCATTATAGTTCAAGACTTTGCACTATTAAAAATGAACCTGCCTCCAATTCCTCTTTTTGCCTCCACTCAAACAGACATAAGAACTCCGGAAAAAGCCGCTTTCTTGGAGGCTTTGGGATTTAAAAGATTAATTCTTGCGCGCGAACTATCTCTTGAGCAAATAAAATCTATCAGCAGAGCTACAACGTGTCAGCTGGAATTTTTTATACATGGTTCGCTTTGCGTATGCTACAGCGGACAGTGCTATCTCTCAAAATATTTAACGGGTCGCAGCGCAAACCGCGGTGAATGCGCCCAGGCGTGCAGGTCTGATTATACTCTGGTAAATGCTGACGGAGAGGTAATTGCGCGCAACAAACCATTGCTTTCACTAAAAGATTATAACCTGTCAAATCACATTGAGGATCTTGCATCCGCCGGGATAACTTCTTTTAAAATTGAAGGCAGGCTTAAAAATATTTCTTATGTCAGAAACATTGTAAGGTACTATGACCTTGCTATTAACAATTTTATAGAAGAGAATAATGCTTCCAAAAATCAGACAATATATTCAAGGGCATCGCGCGGAATTTGTGAAGGCGGCTTTGCGCCAAATCCGGATACTACATTTAACCGCAGCTATACTCAGCTGTATATCAATGGTAAGCGTGGTGAATGGAATAGCCCTGATGGAGCAAAATACATTGGAGAACCTATAGGCAAAGTAACTCACATCTCTTACAATCGCGACGGTTTATTGCAATTCAAATACTGCGGTAAAAGAATTGTAAACGGAGACGGACTTTGCATTAAAACTCCGTCCGGACAAATTTT
>DAONEN010000047.1:0-11299 GCA_035403105.1 Candidatus Egerieousia sp.
ATCTTGAGCAAAAGATTATTGATTTTTCTCTTGTATGGGATGATAGCTATAACAAAGCTGAGTTTGCAAGTAATGCGGATGCGCAAAGGGATAACACTAGTTCCCGCAACAGAAATTTTAGGAATAACTCAAGTTCCAGCGACAGAAATTTTAGGAATAATAAGAGCAAAAGAAATGATAATCAAAGAGGGAGGAAAATTTCCGGAGGCGATAAATCTGACGGTAAAAAGTTACAAAATAGGAGAGAATCTTCTGGCAATAAGAAGCGCCCTAAAAGGTAGTGTAACAGATAACTATAATTATCCAGAACTTGCTGATAAAGAGTTTGTTCTGGATGCTGATGCGCTTACGTCCGGCAAAGATTTGCAGTTGCCTAAGAATCATTATACTCTTACGTTGAGTTCTGAGTGGCTTTTGCTGCCGGATACCAAAGAATTGCAAAAATTAAATTTCAAAGAAATTGCCGTTGGGGGCCGCACAGTTCTCAACACTGACCGCACCGCTATCAATGTCGGCCGCACCGTTCTTAACACTGGCCGTACCGCTCTCGCGATAGAGTACAAGCGCAAAACCTCTGAAGAATTTTTCTTCACGGCTGTTCCTTCTGGAGCCGGCTCTGATTCCAAATCAATCAACACTGCCGGTAATATGCTGATTATGAAATATTCCGTCGGTACCGGCAAAGTAGAAACCAACTGGGATTCCGTTTCAAAAGAATTCCGCTTCTTCTTCCCCAGCTCCTTGGAAATTGCTCTTGGTTACCTCACCTCTTCACAGCCGCAGCTATAAAATTCCCAAGTATCTCTAGGGTAGACTGATAATCAATCATTTACAAAATAAGGAATTATATAGAATCCTTATTTCCCAAGTGCCTGATAATCAGATTAGCTGGAAGATAGTTCTATCATACGAACGACACAGCCGTGAGTTCCGGCGCGGAGTGCCAGTGTATCCGCCGCGTTAGCGGTGTAAACCACAAATTAGCCCGACACAAAGCGGCGGACTAACTAGCATGCAAGCAAAGCGCCGCATGCGAAAATGAGAAAATCCTTTTCGATGGAGAAAATCCTTTTCAATGGAGCACCCTACCTTACAGGTATTTCTGGGGGGGCTGTTTTGCCCTCTCTTTCAGAACGCACAGCTGCCACCCCTCTCAGAATGCACAGAAAGGCAAACATACAACTTGCTGATTTACAGCATGCGACAAAGTATAAAGTACACGATAAATTTAAAAACGCCGTAACTTCATGATAGTCAGATGGGGAGTTTTTAGCCTTTTTAAGCCCCTCTGAGCGATGTTTTGCAAAAATCTGTAAATCAGGCAGTTTTGCAAAATTATGGCACAACAAACTCAAACATTCACAATCAACGGCTTATGCCCTGTGTAATTAAAGAAATATTCCAAGATATACTTGAGTTTGACTTTGAGATAGCCGTTAACAGTGCCATCACTGCAGCCGTACCATTCACTATCGGTGACCTCTTTGTCCAAGACTATTTTTACCTTTTTTTCTACACCCATATCCAGCAGTGCACTCAAAATAGTTGTGGCACCCACTACGGTTCCCATCATGCTCAAAAGCTTCTCTGACGGTGCAAATGAGACGCGTGAAATGCCAAGCGCACGGCTAAAATCTTTTGTAACAAACGGCCTATCTCCTCTTGTTGCAAATAGATAAAATTCAGTCTGTTGTCTATTGCAAAGAAAAAGAGTCTTAACTATTTTGATTCCAATTTTTTCATCTATCAGAAGACATAAATCCATTGTAATCGCCGGGTCTGTATCTACTCGTTCATAAGGAATGTTCAATTTTGCAAATGTCTCATAAACCTTCTTTTGCAATTCCGTAGAGTATTTTTCCGGAGGAGTGTTTTTTAATTCGCTAACGTAAAACATGCTGCAAAGTTAATGATTTTAACACCCGGTGATGAGAGAGAATACTCCATAAATATTATGTTGTATAATTATACAACTTGACTTGTCCTGAAATTTGTTTACAGATTAAATAGACTTTTGAGTGCAAGTCCCACTATATTAAATAATTTTTCTCCGAGTACTTTCTGCGGCTGTTTTATAAATCCCGTTGCAACCCATCGCCGAGCCCCCTGCTACAACCCCTCTCAGAACGCACAGCTGCAACCCTTTCAGAACGTCCAGCTGCACCCTTTCAGAACGTACGGCTGCAACCCCTCTCAGAACGCACAGAAAGGCAAAAATACAACTTGCTGATTTACAGCACGTGACAAAGTGTAAAGTACACGAGAAAATCAAAAACGCCGTAAGTGACTGATAGTCAGATAGGGATTTTTTAGCCTTTCCAGACCCCTCTGAGCGATATTTTGCAATTACCTGTAAATCAATCGGTTTTGCAAAGTTGCGCCACAACCCTGCAGCGTTTTGCAAAACTCTGGTGCAGTAAAAAATACAATTCAGGATTATAGAAACCGTCTTTTTTCCTAGTGAAAAAATCAGTAATTTGCGAGGCCGATTGGGAAAGTGATTTTGTGGGAGGAACGAGGTAATCTGTCGGGATAAAAAAGGATATAAGAAAGATAAGATAGATAAGGAAGATAAGAAGATAAGAAGATAAGGAAGATAAGAAGATAAAAAAGTAATAAGAGATATTATGAATAAGAAAGTTTTATTGATGATTTTAGACGGCTGGGGCATTGGGGCACATGACAAAACCAATGCAATTTATATGGCGGGACAGCCTAATATTGACGCACTAAGGGCAAAGTATCCGCATTCTGAACTGCAGGCTTGCGGTGAGGATGTGGGCCTTCCAAAAGGACAAATGGGAAATTCAGAAGTCGGACATTTGAATATTGGCGGAGGCAGAGTTGTTTATCAAGATTTGGTAAAAATCAACAAGGTTTGCGAGTCACATACGCTTCTGGAAAATAAGGAGGTAAAGGCGGTTTATGAATATGCGCAAAAAGGACATGCGCTTCATCTGATGGGACTTGTATCTACGGGCGGAGTTCACAGTTCACTGGATCATCTATTTGCATTGCTGGACACGGCAAAGGAATGCGGCCTGCAAAAGGTTTATGTTCATTGTTTTATGGACGGCCGTGATACAGATCCTCACAGCGGAATAGAATTTATCAATCAACTAGAGGAGCATATGAAAAAATCTTGCGGGCAGATTGCAAGTGTGGTTGGAAGATTTTATGCAATGGACCGTGACAAGAGATGGAACAGAATCAAAGAGGGTTATGACCTGATTGTCAATGGTAAAGGAGCTAAATATGCCACTGCCGCAGATGGAATGAATGCCTCATATAAAGAGAATGTTACGGATGAATTTGTAAAACCAATTTCTATTTGCGGAACGGCTTCTGGAGCCGGAGCGGCTGTCTACAATAGCACTGGCTTTGATGTGAATAATCAGCTTCCCGACAGTACACCACAAATTGCGACAATACAAAAAGATGATGCGGTGATTTTCTTCAACTTTAGAAATGACCGCGCGCGTGAGCTGACGTATGTTCTAACTCAGAAAGACATGCCGGAAGAGGGAATGCATACCATTCCTCTATATTATTGCTGCTTAACTCCTTATGATGACGGCTTTAAAGGGGTACATATTTTGTTTGACAAAGAAAATGTGCAAAATACTCTTGGAGAGGTAGTTGCAAATGCGGGGAAAAATCAGCTGAGAATTGCAGAGACGGAAAAATATGCGCACGTTACATTTTTCTTTAGCGGCGGAAGAGAGGAACCGTTTAAGAATGAGGACAGAATCCTGGTTCCTTCTCCAAAAGTTGCAACGTATGATTTGCAGCCGGAGATGAGCGCGCCAATAGTTGCGGAGAAATTAATTGCAGCAATTAAGACACAAAAAGAGGATATGATAATTCTCAATTTTGCCAACGGAGATATGGTTGGGCATACCGGAATTTTTGCTGCAATAGAAAAAGCAGTTACATGTATCGACGGCCTTGTAAAACAAGTTGTTGCAGCTGCGCGTGAAAATGGATATACCGTACTTATTACAGCTGACCACGGTAATGCCGATTGCGCTGTTAATCCAGACGGGTCACCAAATACACAGCACTCTTTGAACCCGGTTCAATTTATTGTTGTTGACGATGATGTTAAGAGCGTTAATAACGGAAGGCTGTGTGATATTGCTCCTACTATTCTGAAATTTATGGGAATACAGCAGCCAAAGGAGATGACTGGAGAGGCTTTAATTTAAAAACTGTCGGGAGAAAAATAATGCAATTTGTTCATCTACACCTACATTCATACTATTCCATTCTTGACGGAGAGGGAAAAATAGAGAATTATTTTAAGAAAGCGGCGGCGGACCATCAGCCTGCAATGGCTTTGACGGACCATGGCAACATGTTTGGTATCAAGGAGTTCCTTAAGACTGCAAAAAAATTCAAGGGGGTGGTTAAGCCAATTGTGGGATGTGAAGTGTATGTAAATCCGGAGGGCAGATTTGTAAAAAGAGGCAAGGAAGATCAGGGGGCATATCATTTGATTTTGCTTGCAAAAAATATAGAAGGTTATTATAATCTTGTAAAGATTGTTTCTATTGGATGGACGGAGGGCTTTTATTATAAACCAAAGGTAGACAGAGAGATACTGGAGAAATATCATGAGAATCTCATAGCGTCTTCTGCTTGTCTTGGAGGTGAGCTGCCGCGTCTGATTGCGGCGGGAAATATGGAAGAGGCGGAGAAATCTGCGCTTTGGTTTAAGAAAGTTTTTGGAGAAGATTACTATTTTGAGATTCAGCAGCATCGCACGGAAATTCCGGGACAAAGCCAGGAAGTGTTTGATAAGCAGAGGATAGTAAATGCAGGCTTATTTAAGTTAAGTGAAAAACTTGGTATAAAATGTATTGCTACAAATGACTGCCATTTTGTAAATAAGGAGGATGGTCCTGCTCACGACAGATTAATCTGTATTAACACTAATGCTCGCGTAACTGATACGGACAGAATGCACTATACTCAGCAGGAATATATGAAAACTGCAGAGGAGATGGCTGCCATGCATATAACTCATCCAGAGATTATTACCAACACATTGGAAGTTGCCGCAAAAGTGGAGGAGTATGATATTGACCATGACAACATACTTCCAAGTTTCAAGCTGCCGGACGGGTATTCTGATTCCAATGATTATCTGCGAGATTTGGTTTATAAAGGGGCTGAGACTAGATATCCCAATATGCTTCCAAAGTTGAAGGAGAGGATAGATTTTGAACTGCAGACAATCAAAGGAATGGGCTTTCCTGATTATTTTTTGATTGTTCAAGATTTTATAAATGCGGCCAGAACAAGGGGTATTTGGGTTGGACCAGGCAGAGGATCCGCTGCCGGAAGCGTTGTTGCTTATTGCCTGGGAATCACAAAGATAGATCCTATAAAGTATGACCTTTTGTTTGAGCGTTTCTTAAATCCGGAGAGAATCTCCATGCCCGATATCGATATTGATTTTGAGGAGGAGCGCCGCAGTGATGTGCTTGCCTATGTAGAGGGAAAATATGGTAAGGACCACGTATCTCACGTTGTCACTTTTGGCACAATGGCAACTAAAAGCGCAATAAAGGATATAGCTAGAATAGAAGATGTTCCGCTGGCTGTTGCCAATAAACTTGCCGGAATGGTGCCGTCAAGTTTTCCGGAAGAGCAGGTAAAAGTTAAGCGTCCGGATGGTACAGAGGAGATAGATTCTAAAAAAGTTTCAGTGAACTTTGATAACTGCCTTAAGCTTGTGCCTGAGTTCAAGCAGGAGTATGAACATCCTGAGACTCCTGAGGTTGGAGAGACAATGAAATATGCCCGCATGTTGGAGGGTACGGTTAGAAATACCGGAGTACATGCTTGCGCTGTGATTATAGGTCGCGATAGATTGAGCGAGCATATTCCGATTAGTACTGCAAAAGACAAAGATACCGGCAATGATATTTGGGTGTCCCAGTATGAAGGGTCAGATATAGAGGATGTTGGCATGCTTAAGATGGATTTCCTTGGTTTGAGGACGTTGTCCATTTTAAAAGAAACCGTTGAGAATATAAAAAAGAGCAAAAAGGTTGATATTGACGTTGATACGCTGCCGCTGAATGATAAGGCAACATTTAAACTTTTTGGCAAGGGTGATACAGTTGCGGTTTTCCAGTTTGAAAGTCCGGGAATGCAGAAGTGGCTTAGAGAGCTAAAACCCAATAGGTTTGAGGATTTGATAGCAATGAATGCATTGTATCGTCCGGGACCCATGCAGTACATTCCCGATTTTGTTAACAGGAAAAACGGCCGGACAAAAATTGTTTACGAAATGCCGGAGATGGAGGATATTCTCTCTGACACTTACGGTGTTACGGTATATCAAGAGCAGGTCATGTTGCTGAGCCAGAGGATTGCAAGTTTCTCCAAGGGTCAGGCCGACGGACTGCGTAAGGCAATGGGTAAGAAGAAGATAGATAAGATGATGGAGATGGAGGAACTGTTTATGAAGGGTGGTGTTGCCAACGGATACAAAGAGGAGCAGCTGAAAAAAATATGGAATGATTGGAAAGAATTTGCCAAATACGCGTTTAACAAATCACACTCAACATGTTATGCTTGGATAGCTTATCAGACAGCTTGGCTTAAGGCGCACTATCCGGCTGAATTTATGGCTGCCAACATGAGTAAGAATCTTGGAGATATTGCGGAGATTTCCAAGTTGATGGATGAATGCAAGAGGATGAAAATAAAAGTGTTAGGGCCGGATGTTAATGAGAGCGGAGTCGATTTTACAGTGACGGGAGATAATGAAATTAGATTTGGACTTGCCGCAATTAAAGGTGTTGGCGGAGCGGCATCCGAGGTTATTATAAACAAGGCTCCATACAAATCTATTTTTGATTTTGCAGAGAAGGCGGGCAGCGGAAACATTAACAGAAAGACAATAGAGTCTTTGGCTTATGCCGGAGCATTTGACTCGTCATTTCCTGAAATCCGTCGTGACCAGTATTTTTCTGAGAATTCAAAAGGGGAATTTTTTCTAGATGCGCTTGTGCGTTATTCTCAGATAGTCAATAAGAAAGAAGATAACGGAGGCTCTTTGTTTGGGGAGACCGATACGGGCTTTGAGGCTCAGACTCCGGAAATCCCCGCAGCAAAAACAGATATAAATAATCTTGAATTTTTGGAGAAGGAGAAAGAGATGGTGGGAATGTACATTTCTTCACATCCTCTTGATATGTACAAGTTTGAGATAGATAATTTTACCTCATACAATCTTGTGCAGGCATCCGCTCTTGTACAACAAGTAAAAAATAACCCTGCATTGGCAGATAGAGATTTTTATGTGGGAGGCATTGTTTCATCTCTGACAAAAAAAGTTTCACAGAAAAGCGGAAAGCCTTTTGCTTCAATGATTTTAGAGGACTATACCGGAACTATGCAATTCTCAGTATTTGGAAAAGATTTTGAAACATTTCTTCCGTTTTTAGATCAGGGAGCTGCTTTGTTTATAAAGTGCAAGCTTAAGAAAAGGTATAATTCAGAGACGGATTATGAAATCAGAATTCAGAAAATAACTTTTCTGGCAAATCTGAAAGAGCAGTTCATGAAGGGTTTGACTTTGTATATCCAGTCAGAGAAATTGGATAAAGATTATCGCAAAGACCTGGTTAACACCCTTAAAGCGAATAAGGGCACAACTCCGCTGGATATTGTTATGACAGAAGCGGAGAATAGCATCTCTTTAAATTATGCCTCCTCTAAAAAGGTAAATGTAGATAAGCCGTTGCTGGATGAACTTGAAAAAATGGATATCAAGTATAGGGCAATTACTTCTGTCAGCATGTAAGCCGCAGTGGTTTTAATTCCAACCTTGAGCTTTGATTTCCAGACTTCTGCCGTCTGGCGTAACCAGTGCCGCACCCTCTTCTGCGGGGCATAGATGACCTATTACATCTAAGTCTCCCATCTCTTTATGCAATTGCTCATGTTGTTCCAGCGGAACAACATATAGAAGACGGTAATCATCTCCTCCGTTTATAACGGATGTAATTATGTCAATGCCAATCTCATCCGCCATTGCACGGCTTTCCGGAGCAATGGGAATTTTATTCAGATAAACCTTTGCGCCAAACCCCGTCTCTTTACAAAGCTGTTTTATTGTATCACCTAAACCCTTGGTAATGAAGCATCCTGTTGACGGATAAAATCCTGCCTCTTTAAAATTTTCTATGCACTTGCTGTTTATTTCCGGTGTAAGATATTGGCCAAGAATATATTTGTATTTGCTTAAATCCGGCTGCTTATAATCTTTCATTTTTTCAGGCGGGACTTTTCCAAAAGCAACTTTTTCTCTTTCAAGTACATGCAGCCCCATATAGGCGGCACCTAAATTTGCCGTGACGCACAGCAAAGAAGTTTTGTCTACCCCTGGCCATGTATCAACTATTTTTTTCTCTTGTCTCCCGACAGATGTGCAGCTTATGATAAGTCCTGTCATAGACGAGCTTAAATCTATTGTGACATTAGAAATATTATGTTCTTTTGCAGCGGCTTGTATTCCGGCCCAAAGCCAATCCACATTTTCATAGCTGAATTTTGCGGAGAGTCCTATGTTAAAACTTAAGACGTACGGCGCATAATTACGGGCGTATAGAGGTCCTATTGCATAAATTGCCATCTTGTAGCCCAGATATTTGATGGGCGTGTAAGTTAAGTCAAAATCAACGCCTTCCATCATTATGCGATTGGCGGTTATGTAGTAATAATCAGCGTTGTTTAGCAGTTGAACGTCACAGTTTTTGTATGTGGTTTTTTCAAATAGTTTATCTAGGGCGGCAATTCTGCCAAGCTCTTTGATTTCTGTTCTTTGCGGTGTTTTTGCCGCTTTATTTTGTTTATCTGCCATGTTCCGTCTGATTTATTGTTGCAAAGATATTTATTTAAAACTAAACAATGTTTCTATCCTCATCACATGTGCTGCTTGAAGACATGCTGGTGGATTATTAAATTGTTATAGGAAATGAGAAAAATTATATAAATTTACATAAAAGAGAGGGGTCAAACTAACCATATTAAAGTTAAACTATCGATGGACAAAAATTATCGCAAATTGACCGGAGCTGAAAAACTCCGTCTGGAGAAACAATTGTGCACTGCCGAGGATTGGAATAATATTAATGTTGTTGAAAACTTTACTGCAGAATATGTAAGCTGCGTACAATTTTCAGGCACAGTTTACTTGGGCGTTATGGAGGATTCATTCACTCTGCCAGGCGGAATAAAAAAACACAGCCAACTCAAATATGCTGCATTACACAATGTTACTGTCGGTGACAACTGCTGCATTGAAAAAATACATAACTATATAGCCAATTATATTATTGGAGATCACACTCTTATAGAGAATGTTGGATTGATGTATGTGGACACGGTTTCCACTTTTGGAAATGGAGTTGCTGCATCCGTTCTTAATGAAACGGGCGGCAGAGAAGTTTTTATAAGCGATAAGCTTTCTGCCCATCAGGCTTACATTATTGCTCTCTACAGGCATCGTCCAAAACTTATTCAGCGAATGAAGGAAATCACTGATTATTACTCTAATAAGCATGCTTCATGTATTGGAACAATTGGCTCTTTTGTCAGAATAAAAAATACTAGCGTAATAAAAAACGTAAGGATAGGAGATTACTGTTCAATCAATGGAGCGTCTCGTCTGGATAACGGCAGCATCAACTGTAATGAAGCCGCGCCGATCTTGATTGGGGCAAATGTGATATGTGAAGATTTTATCATATCCTCAGGTTCCAGTGTTACAGATGGTACTACGTTAAGTCGCTGTTTTGTTGGTCAGGCATGTCTGCTGGGGCATAATTATTCTGCATCAGACTCCCTTTTCTTTAGCAATTGCCAGGGAGAAAACGGAGAGGCTTGTGCAATTTTTGCCGGGCCTTTTACCGTTACCCATCATAAATCAACCCTGCTTATTGCCGGAATGTTTTCATTTATGAATGCGGGTTCAGGTTCAAATCAGAGCAATCACATGTACAAACTTGGTCCAATTCATCAAGGCACTTTGGAGAGAGGCGCAAAAACAACATCAGACTCATACATTTTATGGCCCGCGCGTGTAGGAGCTTTCTCTTTGGTTATGGGAAGGCATGTAAATCACGCAGATACATCAGATTTGCCATTCTCATATTTGATAGAGCAGGGCAATACAACATACCTTTTTCCGGGCGTAAATTTAAGGAGCGTGGGAACAATAAGAGATGCTCAGAAATGGCCAAAGAGAGATAAGCGTACAGATCCTAACAGATTGGATTTCATTAATTACAACCTGTTGAGTCCGTACACAATTCAAAAGATGATAAAGGGACGCCAGATATTAAAAGATCTTATCAGCGTTTCCGGAGAGACGTCAGAAATCTACTCATATCAGAGTGCAAAAATTAAAAGTTCAGCACTTTTCAGCGGCATTAAATTTTATGAAACTGCAATTCATAAATTTATGGGCAATTCAATTATCAAACGTCTGGAGGGAATACAATTTAATGGTGATGAGCAGATTAGAGAACGCCTGAAACCGGATACGGTGATTGGAGCAGGGGATTGGGTTGACGTATCGGGACTTATTGTTCCTCAAAGCGAGATTGCAAAATTGCTTGACGGAATTGAGAATGGAGAAATTGACAGATTAAAAAACATCAATGAGCACTTTGCAAAGATGAATGACAATTACTACTCTTATGAATGGACCTGGGCTTATTCAAAAATTCAGGAGGTTTATAATATTAATCCCGACAGTATTACCGCCAAGCAAATAATTGATGTTGTGAAAGATTGGCAAAATGCAGTGATTGGCTTGGACCATAAGATTTATGATGATGCCCGTAAAGAATTTTCTATGCAGTCTATGACCGGATTTGGAGCGGATGGTACAAGGGATACAAAACTGGAGGATTTTGAAAGTGTAAGGGGAGATTTTGAGAGCAATACGTTTGTCAGGGCTATTTTAAAGCATATTGAGGATAAGCAGGCATTAGGGGACGAACTTATTGCCCGTCTTAAGTGTATCTAATATCAAAATGTCTGCAAGTTGTTTTTGCTTGTGGGCATAAGGTTTGGGCGAGAGCGGCATAGCCAGATGACAGCGGGAAAGCGTGTGTTTGAGCGTAGCGAGTTAGCTTTCAAGCTGGCATATGGCCGGCCGATTAGCCTTCCTATAAAACCGTAGCCGCAAGCAAAAACAGCATGCAGACATGATTTTCAATTAAAATATCTTAAAAATTGCAATAATTGTTAATAAATGTTGTATTTTTATTGC
>DAONEN010000048.1:0-11077 GCA_035403105.1 Candidatus Egerieousia sp.
TGGACGGCAAATTTCATTTTGCGCTGATTGATGTTAATCGTTCTAATTTTAAATCACACTCTAAAATGCAGTTTACCACTGATTTGGCCAATCTTGGTTGCAGTCCTATTGTTATTGCGGCAATAGTTGTTGAGTATTGCAAAATACGCAATTGGGATTATGTCAGAGTGGGAATGGGTGCATTGTATAATGTAGGGAGGCTCAAAAATAAGAGATCATTGAGGGACAGAGTTTGTAAAATGTTGGGAATCAAGAGAGGCGTTGATGACAACTCAAAGATACCTGGTGTCAAATAGAGTAAAAGCAGAATAAAAAAAGCCCGCAATAAATGCGGGCTTTTTTGCTCCTGAAGCAGGACTTGAACCTGCGACCCCCTGATTAACAGTCAGGTGCTCTAACCAACTGAGCTATTCAGGAAAATGAATCCTCCTGCTTTTTGCGGGGGGTACAAAAGTATAGTTTTTTTAAAGAAGTTCCAAATCTTTTAAGTAAAATGGTAAAAATAGAGTAACTTTGTGACAACCGGTGCAGAAATAGCTGAGGATAAACTTATGAATTTAAATCTTGTCTCTCAAATACTTAAAAAGATTATTCTAGAACGTGGGAAGGTGTCTATTCCTATGATGGGTTCTTTGGAAGCGGAAGATGTTCCTGCCGGCTTTGCTCAAGGAGGCTCTATAATAATTCCCCCTTCTAGAAAAATTGTGTTCAATAGCTTTGATGTAAGCAATGACGGTTTGCTTGAGAGTGAATATGCCGCTGCAAGCGGGATAACTCTGGAGGAGAGTAAAAAGGAAGTGGCGGATTTTATTAACTCGGTAAAAATAAGCCTTATAGATGAGAGCGATTTTTTAATCCCCGGCCTTGGAAAGATTGTTTTTGGAGAGGATTTCAGATATGGTTTTGAAGAGGATGAGAGTTTGAATTTATCCCCCGACAGTTTTGGTTTGGGCAGTTTTGAGGTAGAGAAAAACAATGATAATGTTGCTGAGCTTGCCCCTGAAAATGAACGAGCAGGGGAGAAAGATTTGGTTAAAATAACAAGCAGTTTAGAAGAAAAACAGGATAGGGATGCCAGAGTGGCAAATGTTGAAATTTCGGAACATGAGCCTCAGTTTACAAAGGGTTCAGGGGCTCCAATTGACTATGATTTTGGCGGAGAGGAAACATTGGAATCATACATTGAAACTCGCAGAACGGGTTCTGTAGCAGATGTTTATAAAATCGCTCCTGTGACCATAGCCCCTACGGTTAAAAAGGCGGATGATACTATTAAGGGTACGGTGATTGTTGATTCCGGCAATACAGAAAATAAAGAGACTGTTGCAGAAGATAGGCGTCCTGCCGTAAAGAAAAATGCGGAGATACTTTATTTTTCAAAAAGACAAAGTCCTGCTGATAATAAGGCTGGAGATGAAGATGAAATATCCGGAGAAAAGAAAGAAAAATTTATTCCAAGCGCAGGTGTTCTTGGAGGGCATTCTTACATTTTTGGGAAGCCTCTTCAATCGGAAGCAACTGAAGTTGTCGTACTTGGGGATAATGGAAAATTTGAAGTAGAACATGTTGCTATTGATAGTGAGGACACTGCAGCAAAAAGAAAATCTGCTCCGGCAAAGACGAGAAACGTTGAGTTTGCGCAGAGTGCGGTTGGAGCAATAGGTATTAAAGGACAGTCTGAGAATGTAAACGATGTTGAGGTGAACGTTGTTACAAAATCTCTTGCAACAAGCGATATTGAGTCATCACTTGGAGAGACAAAACTCTCTGCCGATGAAGTTGCATTAAAGAACAAGCTTGAAGCCCAGGAGATTGCAGAGTCTGAGAAAAAGGCGGAACAAAAACTTTGGCAGGATGCACAAAGAGTTCAGATGCAAAAAGAGAAAGAGGAAGAGGCAAGAGCTGAGGCTGAAAGGATAGAAAGGGAGAAGAAGCAGGCAGAGGAAATAGCAGAGAGAAGGCGGAGAGGAGAAATTATTGAGGATGACAAGCCTGAGCTTGGTCTTGCCGGCAAACCTCGTACAAAAGTTGTCAAAGATATTGAGGGGCAGGATGAAAGCGCTAAGGAATCTATAGCTGAGATATTTACAACTGTCGCTGAGGAAGAGGCAAATTTTGTCGGAGCAAAGGTAGTTGGAGAGAAAGAAGCTGCAAAGGATTGGAATGCAGCTAAAACTGCTGCCGTTCAAGAGGATGAGCTTGCGGATAAGATTGAATCACAGAGCGATGAGGCTTTGCAAAAAAATGAGGCGCAAAAAGCAAAAGAGGCCGAGGAGTTAAAGGCAAAATCTAGGGCCAAAGCCGAGGCTTGGGCAATGCGGCAAAAAGAGGAGGAGGCGCAGATGCGTGTGGAGAGGAAGTTGCGTAATGCAAAGATACTTAAGTATGTAAAATATTTTGGGTATGGTGTTGCTGCGGTTGTTGTTCTTATTTTGATTCTTTATGCTCTGCGGGAGCCTTTGCGTCCGGTATTGGAGCATTTGTTTTATAACGCCGATGATTTGCGCGTTATTCACTATAATCTATAAAAATTTAAATAGTTCCGTCTATGCCGACTCTCGGGTATTAGCCAATTTGAGCGCCGTTGGCAATTATTTCTTGCGGAGTAATGAAACGCATTTTACCGTTGCCATCCTTAGCCATCAGAATCATTCCCTTGCTCTCTATTCCCCTAAGCAAACGGGGCTTTAAGTTTGCAAGAATGCAAATCTGTTTTCCAACCATTTGCTCTGGGGTGTAGTATTCTGCTATACCTGAAACAATTACACGCTTGTCTATTCCGGTGTCTATTGTGAGTTTTAAAAGTTTGTCTGTTTTTGGAACTTTTACGGCTTCAAGCACTGTGGCCGTTCTGATGTCCATTTTATCAAAATCATCTATGACGCATTCCGCTTTTTGAGGAGTTACAACTTTGGCCGCAGCTTCTGAAGCTTTTGCCGCATTGGCTTTCTTTGTATCATTAAGTTTCTGAACCTGAGCAGCTACGGCTTCATCTTCTATTTTGCTGAACAGAAGTTCAGGTGTATTGATTGTGTGACCTGCCTCCAAGAAATCTACTCTGCCGATGTTGGCCCAGCTTACCAGACCGTCTGGTTTGCTGGTGGGGCAGACTTCATTGTTCACAGGTGAAATTTTAAGCATTGCCTGAAGTTTCTTTGATGAAAACGGGCAGAAGGGTTCAAATGCAATTGACAGATTAGCACACAGTTGCAATGATAAATTTAAAATGACGGCAACCCTGTCCTTATCTGTTTTTATAACTTTCCACGGCTCTGTGTCTGTCAAATATTTATTGCCAATACGCGCCATGTTCATTGCCTCTTTAAGCGCATCTCTGAATCTGAAATTCTCCAGACTGTTTTGCAGCAGTTCTTTTATTTGCGGAATGGCTGCAATAAAATCTTTATCTATTTGCTGCAGAGCTCCATCGGGAATGGCGGGAACTTTTCCATCAAAATACTTGTGAGTCAGCACTATGCTGCGGTTGACAAAGTTGCCGTAGATTGCAACAAGCTCACTATTGTTGCGTGCTTGAAAATCTTTCCATGTAAAATCATTGTCTTTTGTTTCCGGTGCGTTTGCGCAAAGTGCGTAACGCAGAACATCTTGCTGCCCCGGAAAATCTGCAAGATAATCCTCCAGCCATACAGCCCAGTTGCGGGACGTAGAAATTTTATCTCCTTCTAGATTTAAGAATTCATTTGCAGGGACATTATCAGGTAGAACATATCCACCGTGAGCCTTTAGCATTGCAGGAAAAACAATGCAATGGAAGACAATATTATCCTTTCCGATGAAGTGTATCATGTGGGTATCTTCGCTCTTCCACCATTTCTCCCAGTCATTTGGCAGAAGCTCTTTAGTGTTTGATATATAGCCTATTGGAGCATCAAACCATACGTATAAAACTTTTCCTTCTACGCCCTCTATCGGAACGGGAATGCCCCAGTCTAGGTCTCTTGTTACTGCTCTTGGCTTAAGGCCGCCGTCCAGCCATGACTTGCATTGTCCGTAAACGTTGGTCTTCCACTCTTTGTGATTATTTAGTATCCAGTCTTTTAGCCAATCTTCATATTTGTCTAGAGGCAGATACCAATGTTTTGTTTTCTTCTTAATTGGAGTTGCGCCGCTTATTGATGAGTGGGGATTTATCAGTTCATCCGGGCTAAGCGTGCTTCCGCATTTCTCACATTGGTCTCCGTAAGCTCCTTCAAATCCGCACTTTGGGCAAGTTCCCACAATATATCTGTCGGCAAGAAAAGTATTTGTCGCTGTATCAAAATATTGCTCGCTCTCTTGTGCGACAAATTTTCCTTCTTTATAAAGCTTTAGGAAAAATTCAGAGGCGGTTTCTGCATGGATTTTTGAACTTGTTCTAGAGTAAATGTTAAAACTTATGCCAAATCTGTTAAAAGAGTCTTTGATTATTGCGTGATATTTATCCACAATGTCCTGTGGCGTACAGCCCAGCTGTTTTGCCTTTATAGTAATTGGGACACCGTGTTCATCACTTCCACACACAAACAGAACATCCTCACCTTTAAGACGTTGGAAGCGTGCATAAATATCTGCCGGAACATAAACACCTGCAAGATGGCCAATGTGAACAGAGCCGTTAGCGTAAGGCAGGGCGGCGGTAATCAAATGTCTTTTAAACTTCTTCTCCATATTATGTGTCAATTAATTTTGCTGCCTTTGTCAAATCTTTTTTGACTTGAGTTAGCAGCTTTATTTGTTCTACAATATTTTTTTCTTCTTCTGTATTTCCCTCTTTATGAGTTTTATCCAGTTTTGGAGTCAATTCCAGAATTCTTTGTGCAACTACTTTTGCCTTGTATATATACATGGCTTTTGGAACAAGATTGCCAAGGATGCTTTTTTCCGGTATGAGAGTATTTTTAATTTTCTCGCTCCTTAAAGAGTATTTATCCTGAAACAAATTTATCACAACTTTTGCAACTGCGTTATCAGGGCCGGTGGCAAAGTGCCTGACAATTTCAGTTGAGTCAGTTGCGTCAAGTGTGAAGTACTCATTGTAAATTTGTTTTAGCACAGGATTGATGAGCTCAAGTCCGTCACAGTCCAGCTGAGTCTTTATATATTCAGCAACACTTTGCTGATCAGTCTCTTCTGAGCCATAATTAAAACTCTTCTCGTTCTTTAGAATATTGTGTCCAAACTTAAGCAAGTAATAAATTAAATCCTGTTCCGCTTCTTTGCAATAGTCATTGTTGCGGGCAAGATTCTCTTCCTCTTGAATAGGGGAAGTGATATTTATCTCCTCAGGTTCAGGCTCTCCTGTCTCCGCGTTTTGCAAATCCTCCTGCTTCTTGTTTCTCCAATATTCATCATTTTGTCTCTTGGCGCGCAGCTCTGCAACTTTCTGATTTAAAATGTCCGGAGATATTTTTAAATTTTTTGCAGTCTCATCTATGTAAACGCTGCGGACAATGGAATCCGGGATTACGGATATGCTTGTAACTACTTCTCCAATCAGCTTTGCCCTCTTAAGTGGGTCTCTCTCAATATCCTGACTCAGAATACGATACTTGAATGAGATGAAATCTTCCTCTGCGTCCTCCAAGAATTTTTTTAGTTCATCCGGAGTGTGTTTGCGTGCATAAGAATCCGGGTCTTCACCATCAGGAAATAGAGCAACTTTAACCTCCAGTCCCTCTGCCAAGAATAAATCTATCCCCCTTAAAGAGGCATGAATTCCTGCCGCATCTCCGTCATAAAGGACTGTAACTTTTTGGGAAAATCTTTTTATGAGTTGTATCTGTCCTTGCGTAAGTGAAGTGCCGCAACTTGCAACAACATTAATGACTCCGTTTTGATGGAAAGAGATGACATCTGTGTAACCTTCTACAAGATAGCAGTTCTGGGCCTTTGCAATTGCCGCCTTTGCTTCATACAGTCCGTAAAGAGTTTTGTTCTTTACATAGACGGAACTCTCAGGAGAATTTACATATTTTGCGATGTTTTTATCCCCGCGCAATTTTCTTCCGCCAAACGCCACAACTCTTCCAGTGATGCCGCGGATAGGGAATATTACCCTCTCCCTAAAACGGTCATAAAGTTCTCCTCCGCTGTGGTTTTGATATAGGCCTCCGTCATAATTTTGCTCTCCGTTTTCTGTGACTCTGCCCTCCAGAGAGAGTCCCGTTTCAGTTAAATATTCTTTTTTATATCCGTTCTTAACGGCCTGGCTGCTAAAGGAATTACGCTCTCTGTCCGCATAGCCCAGCAGAAAATCTTTAATAGTCTGGCCAGAAAAACCTCTCTCTCTAAAATAACTTAGACCAACCGCTTTTCCCTCCTCAGTCTCCAGCAAAGTATTGGTAAAATAATTTTGAGCATACTCATTTACAATCAAAAGAGAATCTCTGTGCTGTCGCCTCTCTACATCTTCCGCTGTTTCTTCTCTCTCTTTAACTTCTATTCCGTATTTTTTTCCAAGATATTTAAGCGCCTCAACATAAGTCATTTGCTCATGTTCCATTACAAAGTTTACAACATTCCCTGCCTTGCCGCAGCCAAAGCATTTGTAAATTCCAAGCCTTTGAGAGACAGAAAAACTGGGAGTTTTTTCATTGTGAAACGGGCAACACGCTATGTAATCAGAACCTCGGCGCTTTAAGGCAACAAAATCTCCAATGACGTCAACAATGTTGGCGGCATCCATAATCCTCTCTATTGTTACCCTGTCAACCATTAACTATCGTGATGAATATTTTTATTGCTGTGATAAATATTTTGCTCCCGACAGATATTAAAATGCTTTGAAACCTATTGCCTTACGCGCAAGCGCAAGGGTTGCGGCGGCACTTTCCCTTGCTTTGTCCGCCCCCTGTTTTACAACTTTGCGGAGGTATTCCTCATTTTTGTAAATATCATCTATTCTGGCCTTTATGGGAAGCGTCTGCTTACAGATATCCTGAGCCAGCTGCTTCTTTAAATCTCCATATCTTATGGAGCAATCATTATATTTTTCTTTGAAACAATCCACGGTACTCTTGTCAGAAACTATGGAAAGAATTGTGAAAAGATTGGCTACAGATTCCGGCATTTCAGAGTTTGGAGTTGTGGGACCGGCATCTGTTACGGCCTTCATAACTTTCTTTGAGATAGTCTTTTCATCATCGCAAAGGAATATTCCATTACCCTCGCTCTTCCCCATTTTGCCGTTTCCGTCCAGCCCCGGAACTTTAATTGCGCCGCTTCCAAAATCCATATTAGTCGGTTCCGGAAAAACTTCGGCTCCATAAAGCGTATTGAACCTTCTTGCAATGGTTCTTGCAATTTCAAGATGCTGGTCCTGGTCTTTTCCAACGGGAACCTTTGTTGCCCTATGTGCCAGAATATCAGAGGCCATAAGCACCGGATAAGTAAGCAGACCCGCATTGACATTGTTCTTCTGTTGGCGTACTTTGTCCTTAAAAGAAACGGTCCTTTCCAACTCTCCAACGTATGAAATCATATTGAGCAGGGTATAAAGTTCGCAGATTTCAGGAACATCGCTCTGCACGTAAATAGCTGATTTCTCCGGATCTAAGCCCGCAGCTAGATACTCAGATAAAATAATTTTTACCCCCTCATGAAAATCCGAAGGATGCGGATGTGTTGTAAGAGAGTGAATATCAGCTACAAAAAAGAAACATTTATAACTGTCCTGGATTTTTACAAAATTCTTAAGTGCACCGTAATAGTTGCCAAGGTGCAGATGGCCGGTAGATCTAATGCCGCTCAATACTGTCTCCATAATGTATGAAATAATTATAAACATCGCGACGGAAACTGATCCATCGCGATTAAGATAAAGTTCTGATTATTAGTCGTTGATAGTCTTAAGCTTTTCTCTGACTTTTGCCTCAATTTCATCTGAAAGCTCCGGATTGTCCCGCAGCAGCTGTTTTACACCGTCTCTGCCCTGAGCCAATTTGTTCTCTCCGTAGCTGAACCAGCTTCCGCTCTTTTTGATGACATCCAAGTCAACGCCAAGATCAACAATTTCTCCAAGTTTGGAGATGCCCTCGCCAAAGACAATATCAAATTCCACTTTTCTAAAAGGAGGGGCCATTTTATTCTTTACAACCTTAACCCTGGTGCGGTTTCCGGTAGGATCGTCCCCATCTTTGAGCTGATTTAACTTTCTGACATCCAGACGAACAGAAGCATAGAACTTAAGGGCGTTTCCGCCTGTTGTAGTCTCCGGATTGCCAAACATGATTCCGATTTTTTCACGCAGCTGATTAATAAAAATGCAGCACGTGTTGGTCTTGCTTATGTTTGCGGTAAGCTTTCTAAGTGCTTGGCTCATAAGCCTTGCCTGTAATCCCATCTTGGAATCACCCATCTCTCCTTCTATCTCCGCTTTTGGCGTAAGAGCTGCAACTGAGTCAATTACAACAACATCTACAGCTCCGGAGCGAATAAGGCTGTCTGTAATTTCCAGCGCCTGCTCACCGTTGTCCGGCTGAGAAATAAGCAATGTATCTACATTAACTCCAAGTTTCTTTGCATAAGTTCTGTCAAAAGCATGCTCTGCATCAATGATTGCCGCAATGCCTCCAAGCTTTTGAGCCTCTGCAATGGCGTGAATTGCCAATGTCGTTTTTCCGCTGCTCTCCGGTCCGTAAATTTCTATTACTCTGCCTCTTGGATAACCACCAATGCCCAGTGCATGGTCAAGTCCAATAGAGCCTGACGGGATAACAGAAACATTAAACTTAGGCTGATCTCCCAATTTCATAATTGTTCCTTTTCCAAAATCTTTTTCAATTTTGTCCAAGGTAGCCTGCAGGGCCTTAAGCTTTTCTGGATTTGTCTCCTGAGCTTTAGGCTTCTCTTTAACCTCTTGCTTTACCTCTTCCGCTGCTTCAGCGGCCTTTTTCTCTTTCTCTTTAGCCATAATGGTTTAATTCTTAAATGTTAATTTAACAATGTCTACAAAGATAGACAGAAATGACTAAATTTACGCAATGAAAGAGAAACTTTTGGGTAAAAATCTGCAGGAGCTTAAGGACGTTTGCAAAGTCCTTTCCCTGCCGCAGTTTGCGGGAGGTCAGATTGCGCAATGGCTTTATAAAAAGCGAGTTACAACTTTTAATGAAATGACAAATCTCTCTCTTTCTTCACGACAGAAACTTTCAGAAAATTATGATATCGGTTTTGTACAGCCGGCGGAAGCAGCTGTTTCAAAGGACGGTACAAAAAAATACCTCTTTCCGTATCATACGGGCACATTCATAGAGGCTGTGATGATACCGGATGAGGAGCGTGTAACATTATGCGTCTCTTCTCAGGCCGGATGCCGGATGGGATGCAAATTTTGCATGACCGGAAGACAAGGGTTCAAAGGGAATCTTGATGCTTCGGAAATTCTTTCACAATTTTTTACCATCCCTGAAGCGGACAGACTTACCAATGCTGTTTTCATGGGAATGGGGGAGCCGCTTGATAACCTGGAGAATGTGGAGCGCGCAATTGACGTGCTTACTTCTGACTGGGGCTGCGGTTGGAGTCCTAAAAGGATAACTGTCAGCACTATCGGAGTTAATGTGCAGAGATACCTGGATGAGACTAAAACACATCTGGCAGTCAGCATGCACAACCCATACGCAGATGAGCGCCAAGACATGATGCCGGCGGAAACAACAAATCCGCTAGACAGAACCCTGGAAATCATCAAGCAATATGATTTCACCAAACAGCGCCGCGTAAGTTTTGAATACATAATGTTCAAAGGCCTTAATGACAACAAGCGGCATGCAGATGCAATTATCTCAAAATTAAGAGGTTTGGAATGCAGAGTCAACCTCATTAGATTTCATGATATCGGAGACACAAAATTCCAAAGTTCCTCCATGGCTGTAATTGAACAATTTAGGGAGCGTCTTTGCAATGCGGGAATTATAGCTACGATACGTGCCTCTAGGGGGGAAGATATTTTTGCGGCATGCGGCATGCTTAGTGGTCTCAAAAACAAAAATAGATGAAAAAGTTTTCTATATCTATCTTTTTAACAGTTTTAATGATAGATGTTTGCAGCATAGGAACACAGGCCGAAGCTATTACTTTTTCATCAGTTGCACGGGGAGATTCTACTTTTGTTAACGGCGTTTCCGAAAAAAAGAGACCAACTGTTGGATTGGTGCTTTGCGGAGGCGGTGCAAAAGGTGCGGCACATATTGGTGTACTTAAAAGGCTGGAAGAACTGAATATGCCGGTTGACCTGATAGTAGGCACGTCTATGGGTGCGCTGATAGGAGGCTTGTATTCAATTGGTTATACTGCAGGACAACTGGACTCCTTGATAGGAAATGCGGATTGGTCATATCTTTTAAGTGATAATTCAAAGAGAGTGGACGCTTCTTTTTCTAAGAAGATGTCGGATGAGAAGTATCTGATTAACCTGCCCTTCTACAACTTGAGAGCCGGTGGAAGGTTAAGCAAAGTGCAGCGTGATACGGACAAAATAACCTCTGAAAAAATTGCCGGGAAAAACGGAAACAAAGCTTTATATACACAAGAATCTGATCATTCCGATTCACAGGACATATCTTTAATAGGCAGATTGCCAAGCGCTTATATAAGCGGGCAGAATGTTTTGAATTTGCTCAGCGGCCTTGCAATAGGGTATCAGGATTCAATAGATTTTAAAAAACTTCCAATCCCTTTTGCATGCATGGCAACAGATTTGGCTACCGGAGAAGAGGTTGTGCTGGATCACGGGTATCTTCCGCTTTCCATGAGGGCCAGCATGTCAATTCCGGGGGTTTTTGAGCCTGTTACAATTGACGGAAAAGTTTTGGTGGACGGCGGCGTTGTCAATAATTTCCCAATAGATATTGCCCGCAAAATGGGGGCTGATATTGTAATAGGAATTGATGTTCAGAATGAATTGCTAAAGGCGGAAGACTTGAACTCAATTGATAAAGTTTTCAGTCAGTTAATAGGTCTTATAGGTAATGAGAAATTCCTTAAAAATAAGGAAGATGCCGATGTTTACATTGGGCCTGACGTATCAAAGTTTGGAACTTATAGTTTTAGTAAAAGTGCGATAGATACTTTGGTT
>DAONEN010000049.1:0-10900 GCA_035403105.1 Candidatus Egerieousia sp.
AAGGTAGATATTAAGAACAAGAAGGCGGGATTTGAGTATGAATTCCTGGAGAATTACACCGCCGGAATTGTTCTTGCAGGAACAGAGATTAAATCAATCAGGACCGGGAAAGCCTCTCTTGTAGATAGTTATTGCTTCTTTGACCGTGGAGAACTTTACGTTAAGGGGATGCATATTGCGGATTACTGGTTGGCCAGTTACAATCGCAAAGACCCAAAGAGAGACCGTAAACTGCTGCTTAAAAAGAAGGAACTTAAAAAGCTGCAACGCTCTGTAAAAGAGAAAGGACTCACAATAGTTGCATCGCGTCTGTTCATTGCAGACAATGGTTACGCAAAACTGAATATCTCACTTGCACGCGGCAAGAAAGAGTATGACAAGCGTGAAACAATCAAACAAAAAGACATGCGCCGCGCGGAGCAAAGAGGAGAGGATTATTAATCCATTACAGATCTCAATTCCCCTATGAACTCCTGGGCAATATGCGTAAACCCTCTGTCTGTCAGATGAGTACCATCAACAGTATCCTCATTGTCAATTACATTGCCTGAAATATCCAAATAGTGGAGATTGGTATATTTCTTTGCGAGCCTTTCAAAAATAGATTTCCAAAGAGCATTCTCTTTATCCGTTTCTTCCTGTAAAGAAGAGCTAACGCTCTGTTGCGGATATCTGTAATTTGTAACCATTATCACCGGAGCGTTGGGATGAGCGGCAGCAATCTTTGTAATGAAATAATCTGAACTGTCCCTGACCATATCATAATCGCAATTTGCCAGACAATCAATGATATATGCAGATGCAGGTATCTTGGTTACAAAATTTGCCATAGATTTATCCATGCGTCCGTTGCCGCTGAAGCCAAGATTAATTGTCTCTCTTCCAAGGGCGCGCTCAACAATCGCAGGATATGCCATGCCGGGACGGGAAGCACACCCGCCTTGAGTTACGCTTGTTCCATAAAATACAATTGGCAATTTTTTGCCCGACGGGCCCTTAGCATTTGCGGTAAGCAAGTCTGTTGACTGTGGAGCTGCAATTTGCGCAGAGCTGTCCACTCCAATCTCAAGGTTTTCAATGCCGTCATATAGAGGAAGATACATCAAGTACTCTCTTTGCTTGCCGTCCATTTTGCGGACAAAAACGCCGGAAGAATTTTTCCCGTTTGGGAACACGACACCAACATAAATCCAGCTGCTTTTTCCCGTAACCGTATTAACTGCATTCTTGCCTGCTTTCTTTGCATCTTTACCAAGAGATTTAAAGGCCTCCTTAAATTTCTCTCCAGTATTCGCACTTTTATCAACGCCATCTGACGGTGCGGCGTAATCTGCAAGTGTGTAAATATCTAATCCTCTAATACCTGTGCCGGCCATGTGGGCCATATTAAAATTATTAATAAGCGTCCACTTAAGACCAATACACTTGGCATTGGAAGAAAACCTAATTGCAATCCCCGCAGAATTTTTTCCAAGATCCCACAGTTCATTCCTCACAACACCTTTCATTCTGTCTGGCAAACGATAATAGTAAGCGCTGTCCGCTGTTCCCTTCTCTGCCTGCCCAATCATCACAGCCCTTCCCTGCTTTATTAAATCTTTAACATTTGTGAATTCCAGTTCAGAAACCTTCTGAGCACCAGCATATTGTGCTGTCATAAGAAATGCGGAGCAGACCGCAGCCAATTTCAAAAATTTTTTCATATCTAAGATATTATACTTTTAACCATTCAATTTTTATACCGCGCCTCTCCATTCCGCGGAACCAGGTCATCTGTCTTTTTGCAAATTGATGAATTGCAATAGAGAGCTTCTCCTTCATTTCACCAAAACTAAGTTTCCCCATAATATACTGTGTCACAAACTTATATTCCAATCCATAATAAATTAAATCCTCGGCCTTTATTCCGCTGTCCAAAAGTTTTTTCACTTCATCTACCATGCCATCTTCCAGTCTCTGTTGCAATCTTTTATCTATGAGCGCATTGCGGACGTCCCTTTCCGGGTTAAGTCCAATGTATTTGACTTTCATTTTTATCCCGACATATTTTTTTTCTGTGCTATAACCAGACACGTCTGTTAAACCATTTTTGTCAGGAATCTCCGCCGCCGCAGATGTTTCAATTTCAATTGCGCGGATAACTCTCTTCTTGCTGTCAAAGTCTGTATTGTTGTGTGGTTCAGAGCCATTGCGCGCCTTTAATTCTGTGAGCATCTTAATAAGTTCCGGCATCTCTTTCTTTTCCAGCTCCTCCCTCAGCCCAGGATTTGGAGCAACTTCCTTAAGCTCATAACCTGTGCAAACTGCCTCAATATACAAGCCGCTTCCGCCGCAAAGAACAGGAAAAGCTCCGCGCGCAACTATTTCATTATAAACCTTTTGAAAGTCCTGCTTATACTTGAAAACATTGTATTTTTCACCGGCGGCAACAATATCTATAAGATGATACGGCACCCCGGCATAATCCTCTAAATCTTTGCCTGTTCCAATATCCATCCCTCTGTAAACCTGTCGGGAGTCTGCAGAAATTATCTCTGCAATCAATAGCCGACCTTGAGAGTTGTTCAGATGCGCGTCTGTGATTTTTTTTGCACACTCAACGGCAAACTTTGTCTTGCCGCTCGCCGTGGGCCCAAGGATGCAAAGCATATCATAATCCGCTGGGACCTTAATAATTTCAGAGAATATATCCGTCTGCTGTTCTTTCATATATAGTTATTTACCAAGCCTTTTAAGGGCGGCCCGCGCCTCTTCTGACTTATTGTCCGCTGCCTTTTTGTACCATTCAATAGCCGTATTGTAGTCCATAGGGACTCCATCACCATTAAAGTAACAATTGCCAACATTTACCAAAGCGTCTACACTTTGATTCTCTATAGCTTCATTAAACATCTGAAAAGCTAGTTGTTTATCTTGTTTGACACCAAATCCTTTCAAATAGCATTCTCCTATTTTATTTAATGCCGGACCATATTTTTGCGCTGCAGATTTTGTAAACCATTTTAATGCTTTTTTATAATCAACCGGTACAACTTCTCCAAGATAATATATTTTCCCCATCTCATATTCAGCTGGTGCAAAATCTTGATCAGCAGATTGTTTAATTAATTGCATTCCTTCTTTTTTATAAATGCAAAGACCAAAACCATTGAAATACGTTTGTCCAAGATTGCATAAAGCCACCCGATCATGCGTTTCTTTAATAGCATCTTTCCAGTATTTTATTGCCATCAACGTATCCGCTTTAACGCCCGTTCCTTCAAAATAGCAATTACCCACATTCAACAGAGCTCTTGTGTATCCCCTGTCTAAAGTTGCCATGAAGCCTTTAAATGCAAGAGAATCATTTCTCTCTACACCAATACCATACCTATAGCAATATGCAACAGCAAATTGTCCCTGTACAAGTCCCATATCATCAGCTATTTTGAAATACACAAAGGCGTTTTTTCCATCTTTTGCCACTCCATCTAATCCATACTGGTATTTCCGCCCTTCATTGTAAGCAGCAACTGCTTTTAATGTAACTTCATACTCCTTTGAACCCTCGGTAAATTTATAAACATCCTGACGATTTAACCCGCGATAATCCACCGTATTTTGCGACAATACATTAAAAGGAAAACATATTATTGCTAAAACAGCAACACTAATGTAACCTATAATCTTTTTCATAACTGCATTTTAATAAATATTAATTGATATATATATCAGCTATTTATTTAGCCTTTTCAGTGCCTTTTTTGCCTCTTCTGACTTATTGTCCGCTGCCTTTTTGTAAAGTTCAATGGCCTTATCCAGATTAGCCTCCGTGCCTAAACCATTCTCATAACAGAAGCCCAATCTATATATGCCCATTGTAACATCTTTTTCAGCAGATTTTTTGTACCATTCAACAGCTTTGTTATAATCTACGCTTGTTCCATCTCCTCTGAAATAGCAATTTCCTATGTTTACAAATGCATCTTCATTTTCTTGGTCAGCGGCGTTGTTAAACAGATTGAAAGCCATTGTCTTATCTTGTACCACGCCCCACCCATTAAGATAACACTCTCCGAGTTTGTTAATAGATTCCCCGTTTTTTAAATCGGCACCTTTATGTAAATATCTTAATGCTTTTTTATAATCTCTTTCCAAAGCGGGCCGTTCCAAATAATAACATCCAAGATAATACATTGCATACACCTCATTTCCACTAATCGCCGCTCTAAGATATTTCAAACCGACAGCCTCATCCTTTGGAATCCCAATACCATACAAGTAGCATCTGCCAAGAAACGCCATGGCAGCGGGAAGTTTATAATCCTCTGCACCTTTTTTAAAACAACTTACAGCTTTAACCGTATCTTTCTGAGTACCAACACCCTCTATATAACAAATCCCCAACATACATATAGATTGAGAAAAACCAAGTGCTGAAGATTTTTGTACCAGACTAAAAGCAAGAGAGTCATTTTCTTTTACACCTCTGCCACGCATATAACAAACGGCCAAAGCAAGCTGGGATGGCACCAATCCCATTTCTGCTGAAATCTGGAAACATTTAACGGCCATATTATAATCTATTTTTACGTCTCTTCCGTAATAATAAGCAAGTCCCGCGTTATACATATCAGTTGCACGCAGTGTTCTGTCCATATTTTTGCTGTCTTTTGGATCAAAAGCAACACTGATTGTACCATCGTCTGTTGTCTTGCCAACTATATAGTGATCATTTTGATTGTTTTGCGCCAAGCACGGATATAAAGAGAAGAAAATTGAAATCAATATCAAGAGCAACTTTATCTTTTTCATAACGCAATAATTTAATATTTAATTCATTAAGAGCATTATTTATATCATCTTACTTTTTCCCTGCAACTTTTGCATAAAGTTCAGCTGCCTTTGCAGAATTAACCTCAACACCATAACCTTTTTCATAGCATTGTGCCATATTATAAATAGCCTTGTTACTCCCCATTACCCGGGCCGTATTAAATAACTTGAATGCTTCTTCTTTATCCTGAAAAACTCCTTCTCCACGCAAATAACACTGCCCCAGACGCAGCATAGAAGAACCGTCTTTATATATATCCGCCGCTTTTTGCCAGCATCTTATTGCCTCAGCCATATTCTTTTTAGTCCCGCGCCCATCCATATAGGCAAGCCCAAGTGAACTCCAAGATGCCGGATAACCAAGTTCTGCAGATTTTTTAAAAATTCTAAAAGCTAATGAATCATTCTCTCTTACCCCTCTCCCATATAAATAACAGAGACCCATTGCATACTGAGAAGCCACCAGTCCCATTTCAGAAGAAACCTGGAAACACCTGACTGCCAGCTTATAATTTTGTTCTACACTATCGCCTTTATAATAACATATCCCAGCATTATATAAAAGAACGGCCTGCTTGCATTTTGCATCAGACGTATCAGATCCGTCTGAAAAAATATGTTCTACACCGTCAATTTTCTTACTTAAAATATAATGACTGCTTTTATCATTTTGTGCTTTGCAAGGATGGAAAGAGAGACAAATTGCAAGCATGAGAACTGCAAGTGCAATAACCTTTTTCATAACCGCAATAACTTTATTTGTCCCAAAATTAGCAAATAAAGTGTTAATTGTCAATGGAAAAGATAATATGCCTCCCGACAGTTTATGAAAGCTTATTTGTTTTGTTTATGACTTTACATAAGGGGTTTCCACAGGATAAATTCTGGTTGGAAGTTTTACATAGAAACTCCTGACCAGGAAAAACAGACCAACTAAAATAAACGGAATGCTCAGCCACTGGCCCATATCCAAAGACATATTATTTTCAAATGCCTCCTGCGGCTCCTTTACAAATTCAATAAAGAATCTTGCTGCAAATAAGAGCGTTAAGAAAAGACCAAATAAAAATCCTCTGTGGACTTTTTTATGAGCATAACAATATATCAGTACCATTATCACACCTATCAGGCAGTATGAAAGAGCCTCATAAAGTTGAGTAGGATGTTTGGGCAGCAGTTCTCCGTTGCGTTCAAAAATAACACCCCACGGAAGAGAAGTTGTAACGCCATATATCTCTGAATTCATAAGATTTCCCAGCCTGATGAACATGCCCGCAAAAGGAACAGCTATCGCAAGCCTGTCCATAACCCACAAGAAATCAAAATGATATTGTTTCCCATATTTGTGCACATACCACCACACTCCAAACAAAATTGCTATTGCGCCGCCATGACTTGCAAGTCCGCCGTGCCAAACTTTAAGAATTTCCTCCGGATGTTCAACAAAGTAATAGTGTGGTTCATAGAATATTATGTGACCAAGGCGTGCTCCAACAAGAGCACATATCAAAAGCATATAAAGCATTGGGTCCAACAATTTTAAAGGAAGAGCCTCCGCTTTATAAATTTTTGTAAACATCCAATAGCCTAATATAAAGCCTGTTATAAATAGAAGCCCATACCACCTTACAGCAAAATGCCCAACGTGTAAAAGATATGGTGAAACATTCCAGCGAATAAACAGCACGTCAAACAGAGCGCTGATAGATGTAAGTATATTCATTTTTTAAATCTCTTTTGTTGAAACTACCTTGTCATTCTAGAGTAAACACTCAAAGGTATAATTTTCTCAAATTTATCTGTCAAAACCAGTTCTCCGCAATTAAAATCTCCTCTCTCATTGAATGCCTTTTTTAGCAGAGTATTAGCAAGAAGAGCAGAATAACCATTTGAGTACAAATTAAGTATAACAAATGCATTTTGCGGGGCAACAATTTTTGCACATTCGGACAGCATATTAAAAAGCAGCTCGTCCAATTTCCATCTCTCCCCATCCGGTCCATGTCCATAAGCCGGAGGATCAAGAATAAGGCCGTTATATAAATTGCCGCGCCTGCCTTCTCTCCTCACAAACTTAAGAGCGTCATCTATAATCCACCTGATATTATCCAAATTGCTGAGCGCCATATTTTCTTTTGCCCACGTAACTACTTGTTTAACAGAGTCCAAATGAGTTACATCAGCACCTGCTGCACGTGCTGCAAGAGATGCGGCACCTGTATATGCAAACAGATTTAAAACTTTTATGCCGCCTTCATTATTCCCGACAGATTTGATATTCTTTTGATTTACAGCCCCTTTATTCACAAGCATTTTTGTGTGCGCATAAATCCAATCCCAGTTTGGCGCCTGTTCGGGAAAAACTCCAACATGTTTAAATGACGTAAGTCCAAGACGTAATTTCAAATGCAAACCGTCAAGACCGCTCCTCTCAGAAGAACTGTCGGGAACTTCCACACCATGCCGTTTTTCTGACCACTCAGATGCAAGACGGTCTTTATCAGAATATTCAATGACCCACTGGTCAGGCATCTTTTTTATTTGCTCCCAAGTACCGCTGTCCTCCTTGCCCTGCTTGCCAAAACCGGCACCAGGAATAAACTGCGTATGCGCCAGCTTTTCCCACTCGCTCTCCGGCAAGCTCTTGCTCCACAGCGCTTTAGGCTCCGGGCGTGCAAGCACATAATTGCCAAAGCGCTCCAGCTTGTAACCGTCACCTGAATCCAGGATTTCATAATCCTTCCAGCCTTGCGGGCTTTCTACTATAATTTGAGGTTCTGTCATCTGCGAGCAAAGGTAACTTTTGTACCGCTCAGAAGCAATTTTTTAAACTTGGGCAGGAGCCAAAATAAAAAACCCAGCATTTCTAACCCTTAGAAAAACGATTTGTGTATTTCCGGCCTACCTGTAATATTCTATTTTTCTTTTTGTAATTCTACTTGGCATACCGCTCCTGTATTCTGTCTTGGTTATCCAATTGCCATGGTTGTCATACTCATATTCAACGGAATACATGTTCCCTAAAGAATCTGTAGAAGAGTATGAAATCAGGTTTCCTGCAGTGTCTCTGGTGTAATTGTATTTTGATACAATACGGCCTTTAATAACATCCTGTGACGGTCTTTTAGGGTGCTCTGGGTCCATATCATATTTCCCGGTGATATCCTCACTGCAATTTATTTTATCTCCTTTTTTATCATACTCGTAGCTATATATGTGGGAGCGGTTAACGAAATTGTCTTGAAGAGGTATGTGTTCCTTCTCCTCCATTGTGGCTAAATCACCCTTATCATTGTATGTGAATTTGTGCATGTAGTTCACATATGTTCCACCCTTTCTAGTTGGGTAAATGCTTGTTTCCTCCGTCAGTCTTCCCTTCTCATCATATATAAAAGACACCTCCGCATCTATTCCACCCGCTCCGTGGACCCAATATAATTCTTCGTGGATGGAGATCTTTTTCTCCGACGGCATGCCATTCTTATAATACTTAAACAGAACATCCGATATCATAGTTTCCTTCCCTTTTCTGTTTGAGGCAACAGTTCTGCGCTCTGTCATATTCCCGCGGTCATCGTATGTGTGGTAAATTTTGTACATGCATCCCTTTTCTGTGTCTGCGGGACAAAAATATTTTATTACCGATATTTTTCCTGATTTATCGTATTCATATACGTGTTTTCTTTTTACGTTTTGTCTATTGCAGACTCTGTATAGTATTTTCCCGTCTCCGTAAACATAGTTAAGATCATTGTAATTTGTAATATTTCCGCATGTGTCGAATGTGACGGAACAACAGTTTTCATTTTCATTAAAATTTCTGGAATAGGGCAGGTCTTCTGTCAGATCGTTATCTTGCTCTATGCTTTTAACCTCTCCTTTTAGCAGAAAAAAAGCGGAATCCTTCTGCAAATTTATATGGGTTAACATCATATCTTCAAATATCCATAAAGTTTGCTCAATATCACTGTCCATTTCATGATTTGCCGGAACAGGCTGACAATAAGATAAATTGCAACAAAGCACCATTGCTCCTGCCACCGTACTGCAGAAGATGGTTTTAATATTTTTCATAGTCTTGTTTTAAAAAAGGTTACTCAAAGTTAGGGAATAATGGTTTAACGGCAAGAAAAGAGAGGCTTTTTTTGTAATTTCGCAGCAGCAAAAGCGGTGCGCGTTTTGCACATGCTATGGCAGCGGTCCTCTGTGCCGCACTCATTGCGGCGGCCGGGCGGACAGATTAACTGTCGAGACCTAAAAGAAATTAACAATTTAACACATATGTATATGCAGCAAAACATTGACACTTACAATTTTAAGGGAAAGAAAGTCATCATCAGGGTTGACTTTAACGTCCCATTGGATGAGAATTTTAAAATTACAGATGATACAAGAATCAGAGCAGCAATCCCTACTCTTAAGAAAGTGCTTGAGGGCGGCGGAGCATTGATTCTAATGTCTCACCTTGGCAGACCTAAAGGTGTTGCGGATAAGTTTTCTTTAAAGCACATTATCTACAGAATAGAGGAGCTTTTGGGAACTAAGATTGAGTTTGCGCCAGATTGCATGAAGGCTCAGGAGCAAGCTAAGAATTTACAGCCCGGACAAGTATTATTGCTTGAGAATCTGAGGTTTTATGCAGAGGAAGAGGGTAAGCCAAGGGGGCTTGCGGATGACGCTTCTGATGAGGTTAAAAAGGAGGCAAAAGCAAAAGTTAAAGAGAGCCAGAAGGAGTTTACTAAGACTCTTGCTTCTTATGCAGATTGCTACATCAATGACGCATTTGGAACAGCACACCGCGCCCATGCTTCTACTGCACTGATTGCAAAGTACTTCCCTAATGACAAGATGTTCGGTTACATTATGCAGAGAGAGATTCTTAACATAGATAAATTACTTAAGACACCTCAGCATCCGGTAACTGCAATCATCGGCGGTTCAAAGGTTTCCTCAAAGATTGGAATTCTTCAGAACCTGTTGGACAAAGTAGATAACATGATTATTGGCGGCGGAATGGCTTTCACATTTGCAAAAGCTCAGGGCGGAAAAATTGGAACTTCCATTTGTGAAGACGACCAGATGCCTTTAGCTCTTGATATTTTAAAAGCTGCTCAAACTAAGGGAGTTAAGCTTTATTTTCCCGACAGTATTGTTGTAGCTGATAAATTTGACAATGATGCTAAGACTCAGCGTTGCAAGAATACAGAAGTTCCAGACGGATGGATGGGAATGGATGCGGCTCAAGACACAATAGATGAGTGGAGAAAAGTTATATTTGCCTCCAAGACAATTCTTTGGAACGGTCCCGTTGGCGTATTTGAGATGCCTAACTTTGCATTTGGAACACTTCAAGTTGCAAAAGCACTTGCAGATGCAACGGCAGCAGGCGCATTCACTTTGATTGGCGGCGGAGATTCCGTTGCAGCCATTAATCAGATGGGCTTTGCAGACAAAGTAAGCTACATATCAACCGGTGGCGGAGCAATGTTGGAATACCTTGAAGGCAAAGACCTTCCGGGCATCGCAGCTATCCGCGAATAGGCAAAAAGTTGTGCCGCAATGCGGCACAACATTGCAAAAAAAACGGGCAGGATTTTCCTGCCCGTTTTTTTCAATCTTAACTCTCTCCTATACGGTCATAACTTCCTTCTCCTTAGCCTCAACAATCGTGTCAATTGTTTTGGCATAGGATTCAGTCATCTTTTGGATTTCATCCTCTGCATCTTTGCAGATATCCTCCTCCAGACCGTCCTTCTTAAATTTCTTATGAGCCTCAACGGCATCACGCCTTGCGGTTCTAACGCTCATCTTTGCATTCTCTCCTGAGGTGCGAGTCTCTTTGCAAAGTTCCTTGCGTCGCTCCTCTGTCAAAGGAGGAATATTAATTCTAACATTCTCTCCGTTGTTGATAGGAGTAAATCCAAGATTAGCGTCCATAATAGCCTTAACTATAGGCGTTACCATCTTCTTCTCCCAAGGTTGGATAACAATAGACTTGGAGTCCGGCGTAGAGACAGAGGAAACTTTTGGAATAGCGGTAGGCGTACCATAGTAATCAACCATTACGTTATTGAAAACAGCGGGA
>DAONEN010000050.1:0-4827 GCA_035403105.1 Candidatus Egerieousia sp.
TATTCTACCTCCGCCTGTTTGAATTTGCTCTTTCCAAAATATCTGTTTCCGCTGCCGACCTGCTTTTTATCTCTCTGCGCAAACCCTTGAGTGCTAATCATTAAGAACAGTGTTGCAAACATAAAAAATTTCTTTCTCAACTTTCTGTCTCCTATTAAAAATTCCAGCAATAAGAATGCAAGAGCAATTGCAAGGAAATACATAAATTGTTCATCATACTCCTCAAATGCAAGCGCCTTGTAACTCTGCTTGCTTAAGTCTCTTATTTTATCCAAAATTACATCAAGTCCAAACTCCGCATCCCCGGCCTTTACATAAACGCCATCACCCGCCTTTGCAATTTCCTGCAGCGCAGGTTCATCCAGCTTTGTTACAACTATATTCCCCTCCTTATCCTTCATAAGTCCGCCACCGACCATTGGAATAGGCTGACCCTGAGAAGTTCCAACACCTATGCAATAAACTCTTATTCCCGCTTCTCGCGCAGACTGAGCCGCTGCAGCGGCATCATCCTCATGATTCTCTCCATCCGTAATAACTATGATTGCCTTGTTATCTTTCCCTGTCATCCCCTCTTCTGAAAAACTCTTGGCGCAAGTTTCAATAGCATCTCCAATTGCAGTTCCCTGAACCGGAACAGAAGATGTGCTTATGCTGTTAAGGAAGATATTTGCAGAAACATAATCAGCTGTAATTGGCAGCTGTACAAATGATTGACCTGCAAATACAACTAAGCCGATACGGTCATTATGCAGCCTATTGACAAGATGGGCAATATCCATCTTTGCTCTCTCCAAACGGTTTGGAGAATAATCACGCGCCAGCATAGAGTTGGATACATCAAGCGCAATCATAATCTCAGAACCTTTGTCATCGCTCTCTTTTAACTTTGCTCCAATTTGAGGCCTTGCAAGACCTAGCATCAAGAACAGCCACGCAAGAGAGAAACATGTAAGTTTCACCCATCCAATAGATTTGGAACGTTCAGGCATCAGCTTATCAACCAACTGAGGAGTGCCAAACTTTGCAATTCTCTTGTTTCTTCCCCTCCTATACAATGCGTAAAACAAGAAAAAGAACGGAATTGCAAGTATCAAAAATAAATATAACGGTTGTGCAAAATGTAACATATCCCCTCCTCCTTAATCCGGTAAATGTTTAGTAACAAACAACCTCATAACTATCTCAAGTGCAACGGCTAAGAACGCTATCAAAGCAAACGCCATGTAAAGCTCTCTGTATTTAGGGAAAGAGTTCACAATAGTTTTGCTCTTCTCCATTTTATTAATCTCATGGTAGATTTCCATTAGCTTTGTATTATCCGTTGCCCTAAAATATTTTCCACCGGTCTCCTTTGCAATATCTTGCAAAAGCGGCTCGTCAATCTCAACTTTCATATCCTGGACCTGTACTCCATAGGGAGTCATAAAAGGATATGGCGCAACACCCATTGCCCCAACTCCAATAGTATAAACTCTTATTCCATAAGTTCTTGCAATTTCCGCAGCCATTTGCGGAGAAATTTCACCCGTATTATTTACACCATCTGTCAGAAGAATAATCACGCGGCTTTTTGCAGGAGAATCTTTAAGTCTGGCCACCGCTGTTGCTAATCCGTTTCCAATTGCGGTACCGTCTTCTATCTCATCACAATTAACCTCCTTCATCAAATTAATAAGGGAGGCGCGGTCCGTTGTAAGCGGAGATTGAGTATAACTCTCTCCGGCAAAAACAACTATTCCCATTCTGTCCGCCGGACGTTGTGATATAAATTGTATTGCTATTTGCTTTGCAGCAGAAATTCTGTCCGGTTTAAAATCCATCGCGAGCATACTGGTGGACACATCCATATCAAGCACAATATCAATACCCTCCGTGCTTACTTTCTCAAGTTTTGAAGAGGAGCGGGGACGTGCAATGGCAAAAACCAAAAACGCTATTGCGATGCAGCGCAGCACAAAAGGAATATGCCTCAATATTTTTTTGAAAACTCCAACGTTATACTTCCAGGGAATAATCGTCGGAACAAGCAAATAGGGCTCCTTTCCTTTAATCTCCCTCCAGACATAGAGGAATATTACCGGAATTAAAATCAGCAGAAGCCACAATAATTTTGGATACTCAAAAAACATTATTTTTCCTCCTCCTTTTTATTCCTGACAGTTTCATCCGTCTTTTGTGTATTCTTCTTATTATCAGCATTTTTAACAGCCTGATCAGCGACTGCCCTTGCAGCTTTATCAGCCTGTTTCTTTGCAGCGGCCGCAGCTCTTTCCTCTTGTTCTTTCAACTCCTGCATATATGCAAAATTTACAAAGTTCACTGCTGTAGGAATTGCATTCTCATTCTCATCTGGAAGCGGAGAATATTTTGCAAACTTTACAAGGTCTGCAACCTTAAACATGTCTTCTAGGTTTGTATAGGTCTTCTCTTCTATCTGTCTATCCTTCAAGCTTTCCATGATCTCAGAAGAAGTTTTCTCCATTGCTCCAAACTTATAACGCTTCTGAATATACTCTCTCAGGGTTTCTGTAATTCCCGTAAAATATTGCTTCTCTTTTCCGCTCTGCCAAAGTTTTTCATCCCTCAACTTTTCCAGTTTCTTAAGAGCCACAACATGGTCCGGAACTTTGATTTTGCTCCTTCCAAAGAAGTCTTTGTTCTGCGCTTTAAGTTTAAAGTATCTTGTTATGCAATAGGCAATTGCGCCAAGAAGCAACAACAAAAGAATCCACGGGATAAAGTCACTAAAAGAAATAGGATATTTCATCTGAGAATCCTTAACACCAAGCTGATACGGTTTGAAGGAGGATGTATCAACTTGCATTGCATTAACCGTTAGAAACCTATCTTCAAATTTAATTGTATCAATGCCTCCACGCTTGTTAGCCATTAAGATAATTGGAGCGGGGAGCTTATAATATCCACTGTCAAAAGAAGTTATAATTGCCTTTGCACGCAGCTTACGCACGCCGTCCTTAAAAGATAACGTGTCTACTATAAAGTCATGCACAACTTCCACGGTGCCGGCTTGAGCGGACTTAATCATTTGTGATGGTCCCGGCAAAGCAACCATTGCTGCGGATGTTGAATCCGGAAGTCCGGTAGACTGCGGCATCTGCACAGGCTGTGCAGACATTGCAACTTGCTGCGAATTAGCCTGCTGCGTCCCAGATGCAGACGCAAGAGTCTGAGCATAAGGTATTACCTGAATAGGAACCTTATCGGGAACTGAGAAATTCGCGCTAATCACAACCTGATCTCCAACAAGAATAGAGTCTCTGGAGAGGGTAGGATTCTTCACATCCTTCTTCTCAGATTTATTTGCACTGTCACATGCCGCCAGAGCAACAACACAACCAGTGATTAAAAGTATATTCTTAAACCTGATCATCTCTGTTTAAAAAACTTTATTAAACTCTTAACGTAATCTTGATTAGTACAGATACTTACAGAGTCAACGCGATACTTATTAAAAAGTTGCTGAGCCTGTTTCAACACTTCCTGACCCCACTGAGTATAATAATCCCTAACATAAACGCTTGCCGTATCAACCCAACTCTCTCTTCCGCTCTCTGCATCCCGCACTCTTACAAAGCCGACATTTGGGATTTCTCTTTCCCTTGGGTCATAGACATTTATAAAGGAAATATCATGACGGTTCACTGCAATCTTAAGCGCCTCTTCATAATTGGGCTTGCACTCCTTATCAACATCATACAAATCTGTCAGGACAAAGGCCGCACACTTCTTTTTAATTGCATTTGTCAAAAACCTCAACGCCTCTGAGATATTTGTCCCCTGCGTAGTAGGTTTGAAATCAAGCAGTTCACTTATAATTCTAAGTAAATGGCTCCTCCCCTTTTTAGGCGGAATAAACTTCTCAACTTTAGAAGAGAAGAAAAGGGCTCCAACTTTATCATTATTAATAGAAGCAGAAAATGAAAGCACTGCAGCAATCTCCGCGGCAAGCTCTCTTTTGCTTTTCTCTGTAGTTCCAAAAACTCCGGAAGAACTAACATCAATCAATAGTACAACCGTCAGTTCTCTCTCCTCCTCATACACTTTGATGTAAGGTGAACGCAATCTGGCAGTTACATTCCAGTCCATGCTACGCACATCATCACCAAACTGATATTCACGCACCTCACTGAAAGCCATACCTCTCCCTTTAAATGCGGAATGGTACTCACCCGCAAATATCTGATGAGAAAGAGATCTGGTTCTTATCTCAATCTTCCTAACCTTACTTAGTAAATCTGTATCCATTGATTAACCGTCTCCGATTTATTAAGGAACTTCAACAACGTTAACAACATCAGTAATTATGTTCTCCGGTGTAACATTCTCTGCCTCAGCCTCATAAGTAAGACCAATCCTGTGTCTCATAACCTCATAGCAAACTGCACGGACATCTTCCGGAATTACATAACCTCTTCTTCTGATAAATGCGTAAGCCTTGGCAGCCTTTGCTAGTGAAATACTTGCACGCGGAGAAGCTCCGTACTGAATCAAATTCTTAAGTTTGCCAAGTCCATACTCCTGAGGAGTTCTGGTAGCATAAACTATATCTACTATATACTTCTCTATCTTCTCATCCATGTAAACATCTTTTACAACGCTTCTTGCGCGGATAATATCTTCCGGCTTAAGTACTGTGCTCGCCTTAGGGAACTGCTGCGCATTATGCATTCTGATAATCATCTTCTCTTCATCTTTCTTAGGATAATTAACAATTACCTTTAGCATAAAACGATCCATTTGCGCCTCTGGAAGAGGATATGTACCCTCTTGCTCTATAGGGTTTTGCGTGGCCATGACCAAAAA
>DAONEN010000050.1:4927-10642 GCA_035403105.1 Candidatus Egerieousia sp.
ACAAAGGCACTCTCTTTCTGAATTCTGTCATTCAGTTCCTTAATGTTTATACTCTCCATATAAAATTATTTTTTGTCTTTATTTTCAGTACCTTAATCTTACTTACTTTTTTTACCTTTGTCCTGTCGGGATAAAAATATTTTTCCTCCCGACAGCTTTATGAAATATTTTATCCGTCTTTCATATAACGGTGCCCCCTTCAGCGGCTGGCAAATTCAAAAAAACGCGAACAGCGTTCAGGAGGAACTGCAAAAGGCTTTCTCCACTCTTCTAAAAGAAAAAATTGAAATTACCGGGGCAGGAAGGACAGACAGCGGAGTTAACGCCGCCAACTACATAGCCCACACGGAAATTTCATCTCTTGGAAAAAACCCTTCAGAATTTCTTTACAAAATAAATGCCATTCTGCCCAAAGAAATAGCAGTAAAGAACATTTTTAAAATGCCGGCCGCCGCACATGCAAGATTTGATGCGGTAAGCAGAACTTACAAGTACTTTTTAATACTTGAAAAAGAACCTTTTAATTCATCATTCACATATTTTTACAAACCAGGGAGGCTAGACTTTAATGCCATGAATAAGGCGGTAAAATACTTCCTTGGGGAACAAGATTTTACCAGTCTGGAAAAGCTGCATAGCGGCGCCCAAAACGCCATCTGCAACGTTACTGAAGCGGGATGGGAACGCATACCTGCACATTCTACAGGCAGCGGAGCAACAAGCGGTGATAGCACAGCATGCAGCAAAACAGCAGCTTGCGACGGCGAAGCTCCTCATGTAATACCTTATATAACACCTTGGGCAACACCTTGCGCAACAGATATTTATGTATTCACTGTAACATCAAACAGATTTCTCCGCAACATGGTACGCGCGATGGTAGGTTCACTATTGGAAGTTGGCAGCGGAAAACGCAAACCGGAATGGATTGCAGAGATGCTCCGCCGTCGTGACCGCTGCGCAGCCGGATACTCTGTTCCAGGCAATGCTCTGTTTCTTACAGAGATACGCTATCCGTATCCGATAAAATAATCCATTGATTGTTTTGCGGAACAGGATTTTTGCCTTGTGAGTTTTTCTTGAAAAATTGCCGTTAAAATTTTTGCCTTGTAATTTTTACGTTATGAATTTGTACCTTTGAAACTTTGCACAATATTTGCAAGCGGAAATTATTAAACGTAAAACAATATGACATTTTTAACATTCCTATTACAGGCAGACACGGCGGCGGCAATTAATCAGGCCGCTCAAACCGTAGCAGTTAAACAGCAAGCGTCTATGTCTCTGATTGACATGACAATAAAAGGAGGATGGCTGATGATTCCTCTGTTTATTCTCTCCATTTTGACCATCTATATTTTTGGCGTAAAGTGGTACACAATCAGAAAGGCATCCAAGCTTAATCCAAATTTTATGAATGACATTAAAGATTTAATTCACGATGGGAAAATTAAATCTGCGCTTGCGCTTTGCAAAAGAGAGGACACTCCTGTTTCACGTCTGATTGAGAAAGGCATAGAAAGAATGGGACGTCCGCTTACAGATATACAGGCAGCCGTAGAAAACCTTGGTAATATGGAAGTTGCAAGATTGGAAAAAGGTCTTCCGGGACTTGCTTCAATTGCAGGAGGCGCACCTATGATAGGTTTTTTGGGAACTGTGCTTGGTATGGTTCAAGCGTTTTTCAATATGTCGCAAGCCGGTAACAATATAGATATCACCCTTTTATCCGGAGGTATCTACACCGCAATGGTTACAACCGTCGCCGGTTTGATTGTTGGTATTCTTGCTTTCTTTGGATATAACTATCTGACAGCAAAGGTTTCAGACCTGGTATTTATGTTGCAGAGCAATACTATTGAATTCATGGATTTGCTTCATGAACCGGGAGACAACACCGTTGCAAAGTAGAAATTGAAAGAGCAACTTAAAAGGGTTTAAAAAGATTCTTAAAATTAAAAATTCTTTAGAAGTTAAAACATAGCTCAAGATAGTATAATTAGTTAATTAACAAATTAATATGGCAATTAAACAAAGATGTAAAGTAGAGGCCGCGTTCAGCATGTCATCAATGACAGACATTGTATTTTTGCTGCTGATTTTCTTCCTTGTTACATCTACACTTATAAATCCTAATGCGCTAAAGTTGTTGCTGCCAAAGAGCACAAATCAAATTTCTTCCAAGCAGCAAGTTAGTGTATCTATTAAGGATCACCAAGATACGCACACCTATTCATATCATATAAATGGAAATTTGCAGCCAATTCCGTTTGAACAAGTTGAGGTTGAACTGCAGGCGCTGCTTCAAAACACGGATGACCCAACTTTCACAATTCTTGCGGACCAGAGCGTTCCAATTGAGAAAGTGGTTGAACTAATGAATATTGCAAAACGCAACAAGTATAAGGTTATTCTTGCAACAGCACCAGAGTAACCGAATCAGAAACATTTTCTGTCGCGACAACTATAGTTTAAAACAGCTGCAATTAAAAAGTACACTCAATGAGAGAATCACTAAAACAGCAAAAATACGACAAGCAAGGTAAGCAGATTGGTGTTTGCCTCACTATCGTTGTGCATGCTCTGTTGTTTTTAGTGCTTGGTGTTAACGGATTTAAGATGGTCTATCCGCCTCCTGCAGAAAAGGGTATTCTCTTGGAAATTCCAATGGAAGAACTTACTGTTGAGCAGTTTAAAAACGGAGGTACAGAGCCTCGTGCTCCAAAAGCAGATCCAAATAAAGAAATTAAGCTTGTACAAAAATCCGAAGCTCAAGTTGTTGGAAAGAAGCAAAATGCGGGGGCAGCAACCACTTACGGAGATAACGGGGATGTTTCCAAATATGAGCCGGCTCATAAAACCAGGATTGACAAACGCGCGCTTTTCACCTCAGAAGATAATCACTCAAAAGAGGAAGCGGCTCAGACCGCCCGGGTTGTATCAAATGCTCTTAAGGCCGGGCATCCTGATGGGACCACAAATAAGGGGGCCGTACGTGGAGAACCATCCGTAAGACTAGAGGGGCGCAGCACTGTTGGTTCTTTGCCAAAGCCAGCATATACTGTTGATAAAGAGGGAATTGTAGTGGTAAAAATAATGGTGGACCAGTACGGAAAAGTCACAAACGCAATCCCCGGACAAAGCGGAACCACCGTCTCTGACCCAACACTTTGGGCCGCTGCAAAAAGCGCTGCGCTAAAAGCACGCTTTAATGTAAGCTCCTCTGCAGCATCTGTTCAAACAGGAACAATTACTTACATCTTTAAATTGAAGTAAACGTACAATAGCGCCATTTGCTAATCTTTGTTAACTTGCGTCACCATTATTATCCGTCGCGATGCAAGATGAAAACAAAAACATAGAGCAACATTCTCAAAAAAAGAGCAACAACTTCTTCTCTCATTTTACAAAGGAGAATGCAAAAAAGTTTATTCACGATAATGTAACCCACTCCACTCAATCAAATGCAGTAATCGCAATATCAATTGGTTATGGAGTATTCTGCGGTTGCATTCCTTTGTGGGGATTGCAGCTAATTTTTGCCGGAATCACCGCGCACTTTATGAAGTTGAATCCGGTTATTGTAATGGCATTCACATTAATAACACTTCCCCCTATTCTTCCGTTTGTAATCCTTGCAAGCATTGTTGTTGGAGGATGGGTAAGCGACAAGCCAACGTTTATAGATTTAGCTCAAATTGATGGAAAGGTGATGTACTCTTATCTAATGCAGTACCTTATAGGCAGCATTGTACTTGCCATCGGCGCCGGATTAGTTTTTGCAGCCGGTTCATGGCTGCTGCTGAAAATTTTTAGAAAAAAAAGGAAACTATTGTAAATACCCAAACTTTTTTAACTCCTGCCTGTTCTCTCTCCATGCAGGGTCCACTTTTACAAAAATTTTTAGGAAAACTTTTTTGTCAAAGAATGTTTCCATCTCTTTACGAGCTTGAGTACCAACCTTCTTAAGAGCCGCTCCGCCTTTACCTATTATAATTCCCTTTTGAGATTCTCTCACAACATTTATGATTGCCTCAATGAAATAAATCTTTTCATCTTCCTTAAAGGAATCAATCACAACCTCTGCGCAATACGGAATTTCTTTAGTGTAATTTTCCAGAATTTTCTCTCTTAAAATTTCTGATGCAAAGAAACGTAAATTCTTATCCGTAAACGCATCTCTGTCATACCATGCGTGTTGTTGGGGAAGAATAGATACAACCTTTTTAAGAAGAATATCTGTGTTGAATTTGTTAATAGCAGAGACAGGAAGTATCTCAGCTTTTGGAACAAGACGGTGCCATTTTTCCACTAGCGCATCCACAACGCTAGGTTCCGTCTTATCAATTTTATTAATAATAACCAGAACAGGAATGGAGAGCATGTTAAGTCTTTTAACATACTCTTCATTCTTTTCCGATTTTTCATAAACATCTGTAACGTAAATAATTATATCCGCATCACCGATAGCAGAATCTACAAACTGCATCATTGCCTCTTGCAGTTCATAAGATGGCTTAAGTATGCCGGGCGTATCAGAAAATACAATCTGATAATCTTTGCCGTTTACAATTCCCATTATCCTATGGCGAGTTGTCTGAGCCTTTGCAGTAACAATGGAAAGTTTCTCACCCACAAGAACATTCATCAGCGTAGATTTCCCCACATTGGGATTTCCAATGATGTTTACAAATCCGGCTTTGTTTATCTGATCTTTTTCTTTTGATACAGCCATTTGATATACACTTAGTTGCAGATATATTATTTTTACTTATACGAGCCCATTTTAAGCATCCCTACCTCCTGCTGAGTAAGAAATCTCCATTGTCCGCGCCTCAAACCTTTCTTTGTAAGACCGGCAAAATAGACACGGTCCAATTTCTTAACCTCATATCCAAGGCTCTCAAAAATTCTCCTGACAATTCTGTTTCTGCCGGTATGAATTTCTATTCCAAGCTGACTCTCATCCTCATCAATATATGAAAGAGCATCAGCGTTAACAGGTCCGTCCTCAAGTTCAATACCTTTTACAATCTTCTCAAAATCATCCTTTTTCAGATTCTTGTCCAAAAATATCTGATAGATTTTTTTCTTCTCATAAGAAGGATGAGTAAGCTGTTCTGTCAGCTCACCGTCATTTGTAAGCAGCAGTACGCCTGTAGTCTCTCTATCTAGTCTCCCGACAGGATAAACTCTTTCCGCGCATTTGCCTTCAACCAAATCCATTACGGTCTTTTCTGCATGAGGGTCAGAAGTTGTTGTAACATAATCTTTTGGCTTATTCATCAAGATATAGACTTTCTGCTCACCCTTGATAACTTCACCATTAAATTTAACAACATCGTTTTGATATACCTTTGTGCCCAGTTCAGTAACTACCTGATCATTAACAGATACAACACCTGCAGTAATAAAATCATCAGCCTCTCTTCTGGAGCTAATACCTGAATTTGCAATAAATTTATTCAGACGAGTCCCCTCTTCTCCTTCAGCTTTAGGCTGTCTCGGTTTTGGCGTATATTCTTGAACATAAGAACGTTGTTTTTCCAATGTCTCATCTCCGTGCTCTTCAAATCTGTCAATTCTGCTTTCAGAATTTTCCATTCTGCGAGCGCTTCTTTCCTCGCTAAAATCCCTGCGCGGCGTCCTCTCCCCATCTTCTCCAAAACTTCTGCGTGGTCTGTCGCCTCCATCACGTGAGCCTCCAAAACTTCT
>DAONEN010000051.1:0-3109 GCA_035403105.1 Candidatus Egerieousia sp.
CATAATTCCTTGGCTATCAACTGTTTTTCATCTTGCGTAAGTGCTCTTTTTTCTTCACTTTTTTCATTAATGACAGTAAAATCATTTAACTTTTGCCATATCCTATATTCTTGGTAAAATGGAGACGACTTAGGGGACACTTTGCTTCCGATGGTGATTATTTTTTTCTTCCCCTTAATTACGATTTCTATCTGTTTGCTTTCCAATTCACAATAGCCAATTAATCCTTTCTGTGATTTCAAATTTCTTTGATAAAAAATTACTATATCACGAATCTCCTTTTTTAATTTAGAAGTTAACTCTTTGTGGAATTTGGCCTGCGTCTCCCATATAATTTCAAACTCATCTAAATAGTCTTGTCTATAAAATGTTTTGTTTTTCAGACTGTAATTAGGATTCTCATCCAATTTCAACATCTTATACTGACCTACCGTTATCTTTTTAAAGAATAACTCTTTGCTTCTGTCGCTTATTCCTCCAAGATAGCCGCTTGATGATGTAATATCCCCATTTACGTCACTTATCACATATGCCAACTGATTAATATCTAACTTCTCTTTTAGAGCATTGACTCTCCATTGATATGCCTGCAACTTCTTATCTTTTCCTTTATTATCAGCTGTAAATATTTTATATTTTCCTAGGAAAATTTTATTTGTTTGAGTTTTGCTTTTATTGGAGATCTGTTTTTTAAAATCTTGTGTTAAATACTCAGAATAATATGGTGCTTGTTTGTTCCATATTTTTTCAAATTCATTTTGCAAGTCAGATCTATAAAAGTCTGGTATATAATGTTTACCCTCTTTAAATAATTCAAAAACGAATTCACCAGGAGTAATATTGTCATTATAAAGTTTTTTGGCAATGTCCATTCCATTAATAAGAGATCCTTCTTCTTGATTATTTGCCTTTCTGTTGCTCTTGTACCCTCTTTTTTTATTGATCATTAATAGAACTCTTGCAAGTTTTTCAAGAGATATTTCTTCAGTTGCCGCCTTTGCTCTCAACTTATATGTCTCAAATGTTGTTCTGTTGCCATTCTCTGAAAGAATTGTTTCATCTGTAATGAAATGATTTGATTTAAGAACAGCAATTAAATTTGATCTGCGTAATTTGTAACGCTGCAAATTTCTTCGCATACCCCTTTTTAAAGTCCTATCCGCTTCTGTTGTTATGCTTTTCCCTTTTTCAAAGTTTTGAATTTCATCAGTGGATAGAGGCACAACTCTTACTCCCAATTTTACAATTGATGACTTTTCATTTTTATTTTCGGCTTCATTAACCAACGCCCAGCCAACACTGGTGGTTCCCAGATCCAGCCCTAATATCTTTTTCATAATGATGTGTTTAAGTTTACTGTTTCAAAGTTAAAAATATTTATCCATTTTGGTATTATCAAAGTTCTTATTATATTTGCAGTACAAAACGAAGCAATTCACAATAAGGATTATTCCGTTGTGAAAACATTTAAGAAGGGGGGCAGCAATGCTCCTCGTCTTTTTTATATACTTCTTTGCATTCCGCTACAATTCCATGTAGGAATCACAAAAGTAAAATTCCTCTGTGACATTTCATGTCGCGACTAAAAAGAATATTATCTTTGCAGCAATGAACTACGCGGGAATAATTATCGGGGCAGCAGCATTTTTAATCATTGGGATTTTTCACCCTATTGTAATTAAGGGCGAGTACCACTTTGGAGTTGGTATATGGTGGATTTTTTTGCTGTCGGGAGTGGGACTGATTGTCTGGGCTCTGTTTGCGGAGAGCGTGATACTGTCTGCTATTCTGGGAATTACCGGATTTACGTGTCTGTGGTCTATTAAGGAATTGTTTGAGCAGCGGGAACGGGTACGGAAGGGATGGTTCCCAAAGAATCCCAAAAGAAGATATTAGAGCATAATCCGGTTTGGACTATTTTGTGTAGAAGTCAATTATTCTCTGTATGGCCTGTTGGCATACAGGGCAGAATGTAGGGTACTGATTTGTACGCATGCGGCAATCATAGTTACCTCTGTAAATACCTTTGAATAAGTAGCCTCCACCTTCATACATTCCAACCGGCAGTTCTCCGGGATGCTTTAGTTTGTTGTTGCCAAAGGATGCAGTGTTTACAAGGACGCCCTTTTCTCTGCTCTCATATTGCTCAACCACCAAGCCAAGTTTTTCTGCTTTAGCATTGATTTCATCTGGAGTTCCTTTGAGCATTTTTAGTTTGCCGTTTTTGTCAAACTTGCCTTGCAGGGTCACCCTTAAGATATTCTTTGGAACAAAGTTGTTGCCATATCTTTTTATGCTGCCCGCAGATGCAGCGCTTTGTGCTGTTTTTGCAGCTTGCGCTTCTGTCTCTGTTGGCTTTATATCTACCGGAATTTTTTCTACATCTGTCGGGACCTTAACATTTGCAGGAATTAAGTTTTCCCACTTCCCCGTAAAGTTTACTCGCGTGGTAATATTTGGTTCCCACGGCTCTACAGAAATATCATAAGAATCTGTCAAGACATCATTATCATAAAAATACTCATCCGCAAGGCCGCCAAAACTGTGGCCAAACTCATGAACTACAACGGGTCTAAACAAAGGATGGTGCGCTGCGGTAAGGTCATATTCATTGTAAATTCCGCCGCCGCCGTACTCTTCTGTGTTGACCAAAACTATGATATGTTCATAAGGAACTCCCACAAGAGCATTGTGTATCTGCTTAACATTCAAGGATGTCATATATCTGTCTGAGTAGAAGGTAGAGAAGCTGGAACCAAAGCTTGTGTCTTTCCACTCTCCAAGGCGCGGTATGCTCACTCCGGAATCTTTTGACGGTGAAGCTACTGCAACAATATTGAATTTTTCTTTGTTGGATTTGAACGGTTCATAGCTGAATAAACTTTCACTTGCAATTTCCGCATCTTTGTAAAAAGTATCCATCTCCTGCTGTGTATAGCCTTCAGCCACAATTGCCACATCTATACAGTTTTCCGGACTTCCGCTCTTAACGATATATTTGTAAGGAAGCAGATGGGTCTCCCCTTTTTTGTGAATCAGAATATCCTTTGGATTTACAAAATGTGTCAGCATTGCAATTGGCTTCTGACTCTTGTTGTATATAGTAACT
>DAONEN010000051.1:3209-10375 GCA_035403105.1 Candidatus Egerieousia sp.
ATTTTCCGTAAATTTACCGTATTAATTTTGTGTATTATGAGATATGTATCTTTTTTAGCGCTGGCTGCGGCAGCTTTTATTGCAGTTCCGGCGGGGATGCAGGCGCAGGAGCATAGCGGCTGCAAGAATCAGAATCCTGATAACCAGGCATTTGAAAAGTTAAACAAAGAGGTGCGCAGCGAGTATGCCCCGGATGAGAGGGATAAGACTTATGAGGTGCGCATGGAGAAAGCTAAGAGCCAGACAGACCAAGAGCAGGCAAGCCAGACAGGCCAGACCAACAATTTTACTTTTGTGCTAAGAGGTTCCACCACAGAGGCTGCAGCAAAAGAAACTATCGTGAAAAAAATGAGAGAAGCTCTTGCGGCAAATCATGCAGGCGCTAATGTTCAAGTTCTAGATAGCATTGACCTTTTGCCGTCCGCCAATCTGAACGGTAAAATTTACGGAATTATCTGTATGTCTGTTGCAAGCTTTAACTGTGACGGTGATTTCTCTGCTGAGTCCGGAACTCAGGCTCTTATGGGAATGCCCGTAAAGATTTTGGAGCAAAATGATAATGGCTGGTACCATTGCGTGAACATGGAGGGCTATACCGCCTGGGTTATTGGGCGCAGCGTTACGGCAATGAATGAGCAGGAGTATGATGAGTACATGAAAAAACCGAAAGTCCTTGTAAACACCAAATACACATGTGTTTACAGAGAACCTTCTGATAATTCTCTTGTTGTGAGCGACGCCGTTTGGGGAGATATTTTGGTTAAGGAGGGTGACGCAGTTGGCGCGCACGGAGAAAAAGGAGACATGCATGACGGACAAGGAAAGGGCAATCACAACGGTCAAGGCAAAGGCTTGCACGGAAGCGGAAATGGTTTACACAATAACAGTTGGGTACATGTTGCAATTGCCGATGGAAGAGATGGTTACATAAGATCCTCTGAGGTGATTGGACTTGAGAAATGGATGAGCATGGCAAAACCAACGCCTGAAAATATTGTTGCAACGGCAAGACAATTTACCGGATATCCGTATGTATGGGGCGGCACTTCCGTTAAAGGAATTGATTGCAGCGGCCTGGCTAAAACCTCCTATTTCCTTAATGGTTACGTACTTAGGAGAGACGCCTCTCAGCAGTGCAAGACCGGAGACAGCTTGGATGTTGCAAAATATGTTGCAGGAGAGCAAACTCTGGAGAATCTTAAAGCCCTGCAACCAGGTGATTTGCTGTTTTTTGGACGCAAAGCAACGGCAAAGAAGCCGGCTCACGTATCGCACGTGGGTATTTACCTTGGCAATGGTATAATGATACACTCATCTGATATTGTAAGAATTAACACTCTTATTCCCGACTGTTCAAATGCAAATGCAGAGGGTGATTTTATAGGTCACGACGGTTACAATTACGGTAAACTGCCTTATTACGGTGGCTCCAACCATCTGCTTATGGCACGCAGAATAATTGGCAATGCAGATTGCGGCAAAGGAATCATTTCCGTTGAGAAGGCCGGCTTGACAAAAGAGAAATAAAACAAAAGATTAATTAATAGTTAAATATATACTGACATACTAATGACAAGCAGAAGAACTTTTTTAAAGAGCGCGGGACTTCTGACAGCTGCTGCAGCACTGTTTGATCCTGCTAAGATTTTTGCACGCAATGGAATGGGATTTTCCGGCGCAGGCGTACGCAGTTTGTCCGGCAAGGGAGAGAAGAAGATTGTCCTTGAGTGGTGCCCTTATGAGGCAAAGATGAAACACGTTTTCACCATTTCCCACTCATCCAGAACATCCACTCCAATTGTCTTAACTAGAATAACTTATGACGGATATACGGGATACGGTGAAGCAGCCATGCCTCCATATCTTGGAGAGACTACCAACTCTGCGATTGAATTTTTAAAGAAAGCAAAGCCTGAACTTGAGAGGTTCAATGACCCTTTCATGATTGGCGATATCATGCAGGATATGGATGAGCTTACAACTCACAACTGCGCAGCAAAAGCTTCAGTTGATATTGCACTTCATGATTTGGTTGGCAAAATGATTGGCCAGCCTTGGTGGAAGATTTGGGGTTTTGACCCTGCGCATTGTCCAAACAATTCATTCACAGTAGGTTTGGATACCCGTGAAGTTGTGCTTCAGAAGGCAAAAGAGGCATCAATATATAAGGTTATCAAAGTTAAACTTGGCCGCACAGAGGAGCAGGACAAGATGATGATTAACACTATCCGCGAGGTTTGCAACAATACAATTTGCGTTGATGCCAACCAAGGATGGAAAGACAAGCATTATGCTCTTGACATGATCAACTGGCTTAACACCAAAAATGTCAATATGATAGAGCAGCCGATGCCTGTCGAGATGCTAGAAGATATTGGATGGGTTACAGAGAACAGTCCGCTTCCGATTATTGCTGATGAGTCTTGCCAGCGTCTTACCGATGTACGCAAATTGCACGGCTACTTTACCGGCATAAATATCAAATTGATGAAATGCACCGGTTTGCATGAAGCTCGCGAGATGATATCACTGGCAGAAGCACTTGGCATGAAGCTCATGGTTGGCTGTATGACAGAGACTTCCGTTGCAATTTCCGCTGCATCTCAGATTGCTCCAAAGACCACATGGTCAGATTTGGATGGCAACTGGCTGATTGCAAATGATTGTTTCACTGGCTCGCAAGTTGTTGACGGACGCATAGTTCCATCTAATGATCCTGGCATAGGCGCAAAGATGAACAAAGGTCTCAACCTACAATTTGTTGGGGAATAAACGGCCATTGCCGGCTTACAAAAAAGTTCTCAAAAGCATATTATTACTGTCGAGATAAAAAATAAATATATCATGAAAAATTTAAGAGAAATAAAGAAAGATATCAATTACCTTGCAAGCGAGGTGGTTTCCGATTGCCTTACTTACCTGGCGATCAATGATAACAAGAATCAAGAAGAGGTCAGCAACATTATTGGCGCAGCTCTGGATTTGCGTGATGAAATGGTATGCAAGATTAATGATTATCCTCGCGACAGTGAGGCTAATGGTAGCAAAGCCGGTGCAGCAGTAAAGGCTAACGCAGAAGACAAGCACCGCGTTCGCAACACCGCCACAATAAAGCACTTCAATGCAGTTGGCAAAGAAATGCTGGAAAAAACCGATGCACTGTTTGCAGAACTAAGCAAGCTTTCCGGCAGCGGTAAGACCTCAAAAGCATAGGATTTTGTTGCCGCAACTACAACAACTTATATCCTTGAAGCCTTTTGGAAAGCTCTTTTTCCCGACCGTCCGTGGCGGTATTGACAAGAGTATGGAAGCGGGCGCCGTGGTTACTGTACACTAAGTGGCAAAGTTCATGGACAATCACAAAATCCATCAGATCCACAGGGAGTTCCACAAGGTGCATATTGAGGTTGAGGTTGCGGATTGTGGAGCAGCTGCCCCAGTTGGTTTTGTTATCCTTGATAGCTACGCGATTGTATCTGAAAGGATCTTTTATGGTGATTCCCAGTTTGTTACGGATGACCACCTTGCCGGTGAGCAGTTCATATAGCACGCGCGTCCTTGCCGGCAGAATTTCATGTGCGCGCTTGCTAAGTGCCTGCAGTTGAGCCTTTGTTGGCAGTGTAGCAGCCGGATATTTATTGGCCATCTCTTTTTGGGTGGCCATTATTTTATTCTCGACGGTTCTCAAAAATTGCTGCGCCTCCAGATAGCTCACATAACTGGGCAACGTCACCTTCACCACCCCGCGAGCGCTGACAGCCACGGATATAGAGCGGCTTTGCGGCCTTTTCTCAAAAACCACATCCCCAAGTCCATTGCTATAAGAAATTATTTTTTTGCTCACAACAAATACAAAAGTTAAAGTCCGCAAGTTCCGCAGACAAATAATAAGCCAATAAATTTATTTTTGCTCAGATAAAAAAAACTCATATCTTTGCACTCCCCAAAGAGAGAAACCTTTCCGCAGATGCTCCGTGGCTGGCACACAAAAATATGCAAGACAATCGGATAAACTGCCGGGATCTTCAAAAGGGAAACAAAAATAATTAAAATCTTAGCAATTATGTCAGAGTATTTAGCTTCAGACAAAAAGCAGGATATCTTTGGAAAGTACGGAAAGTCCAATAAGGACACCGGCTCCGCAGAGAGTCAGATTGCTTTATTCTCCTACCGTATCACTCACCTTACCGGTCACATGCAGCGCAACAAAAAGGACCACGCAACTCAGCGCGCCCTTATGATGTTGGTTGGTAAAAGACGCCGCTTCCTTGATTTCTTAAAGGAACGCGATATTGAGAGATACAGGAAAATCGTTAAGGACCTAGACCTACGTAAATAATTTAGGAGTTTTCCTAAACCTTTTTAGGTTCTTATTTTTAATAAAGGCAGCCCTTACGAGCTGCCTTTCTTTTATCCCGACAGTACAATACTCTGTCGAGATTTTTTTTGCGCACAGGCAGATCAACTGCCCGATATGACATTATTATCTCCGATATGACGACGTCATATCGGAGATAACTGCGTCATTAAAATTTACTCCTTTGGAGTGTTGTCAGTATTTTCATCGCGGTGAAAATCTCTGCGCGGACCGCGGTCACCACCAAAGCGGGAATCTCTGCGGCCACTATCACGTCTATCGTGACCATAACCTCCACCTGAACCGCCGCGCCTATCATCTCCGCCTCTGCGGTCATCACGGTCACCGCCACGGTAGTCACGTCTGTCGTGACCTCCAAAACCACCACGGCCGCCCTCAGGACGAGGTCTGCGGATAGGCTCAACATAGCCCTCCGGTTTTGGCTGTAATGCTCTCATTGACAAACGCATCTTGCCGGTTTTCTCATCTATTTCCAGAAGTTTCACATCAACTTCATCTCCAACCTTTAGCACGTCCTCAACCGTCTCTGTCTTGCCCCATGCAATTTCAGAAATGTGAAGAAGTCCCTCTTTGCCGGGGAGAACCTCTACAAATGCTCCAAACTCAAGGATGGAAACTACTTTGCCGTGATAAATTGTACCAACCTCAGGAACTGTTGTGATACCCTTAACCCATGCAAGCGCCTTATCCATACCCTCTTTGTTCTCTCCAAAGATATCAACAGCTCCAACGGTTGTTCCGTCTGACTGCTTCTCCTCTGTCACTGTGACAGTTGTACCGGTAACCTTCTGAATCTCCTGAATAACTTTTCCGCCTGTTCCAATTACAGCTCCAATGAACTCTCCAGGAATTCTAAGCTGTACAATGCGTGGTGCATAAGGCTTCAATTCCGGACGCGGTGCAGGAAGAGTCTTCATCATCTCTCCCATGATGTGCATGCGGGCTTCATGTGCCTGTGCAAGCGCCTCTGCCATGATATCTTCTGAAAGACCATCGCACTTTATATCCATCTGAGTTGCGGTGAGACCGTCTTTGGTACCTGCAACTTTAAAGTCCATATCTCCAAGATGGTCCTCATCTCCAAGAATATCAGAAAGAATTGCGTATTTGCCTGTTTTTGAGTCTGCTATAAGACCCATTGCACAACCTGCTACAGGTTTCTTAAGTTGAATTCCGGCATCCATCAATGCAAGGCATCCTGCGCAAACAGTTGCCATTGAGGAGCTTCCGTTGCTCTCCAAAATATCTGAAACAACTCTAACTGCATAAGGATTCTCCTCACCTGTCGGGACCATAGGCTTTAAAGCTCTCATAGCCAGGTTGCCGTGTCCTACCTCTCTTCTGCCTACACCGCGCTGAGACTTAGCCTCGCCCGTTGCAAACGGAGGAAAATTGTAATGCAAGACAAACGCATCACTGCCCTGAATCAAAACCTCATCTTTAGATTTCATGTCCAGTTTTGTTCCAAGTGTAACAGTCGCAAGCGCCTGAGTCTCACCTCTTGTAAAGATTGCAGAACCGTGAGCGCAAGGAAGGCAATCAACCTCGCACCAAATTGGACGAACGTCTTTTGTTCCTCTGCCGTCCATTCTCTTTCTCTCATTAAGAATCAGAGTGCGCATTGCTTCTTTATCAACTGCGGAAAAATATCTGTTGACCATTGCTGTCTTATCTTCTCTCTCCTCTTCCGGAATAGTCTCCATAAACTGCTCCTTAAGAGCATCTAACGCATCGTCTCTCTGATGCTTCATCATTGCCGCGCTTGCTATCTCATAGCACTTATCATAGCAGAACTTATGGCAAGCCTCTTTAACTGCGTCATCATTTTTCTCATGGCAATAGGTTCTCTTAGTTTCTTTACCCACAGCGACAGTTAATTCTTTTAATACATCGCACTGATTTTTAATCTCTTCATGAGCAAATTTAATTGCACCAAGCATAACGTCTTCACTCACCTCATTCATCTCACCCTCTACCATCATTATGTTTTCAGACGTAGCAGCAACCATTATATCTAGGTCCGTATCTGTCATTTCTGAGAATGAAGGGTTGATGCAGTACTGTCCGTTTTTACGTGCAACTCTTACCTCTGATATAGGCCCCTGGAAAGGAATATCACTCACTGCAAGAGCACCGGCTGCTGCAAGTCCTGCAAGCGCATCCGGCTGTGTATCTTTGTCTGCGGATACTAGCATAACATTAACAAAAACTGCTGCGTGGAAATCCTCCGGGAACAAAGGTCTTAAAGCCCTGTCTACCAGACGGGCAATTAAAATTTCATAATCTGAAGCTTTCCCCTCTCTTTTCATAAATCCGCCGGGGAACCTTCCTGCTGCCGCGAATTTTTCTTTGTAGTCTACCTGAAGAGGTAAAAAATCAACATCCTCTTCTGCGTCTTTTGCGCATGTAACAGTGGCCAGGAGCATAGTGCCCCCCATCTTGACGACCACTGCGCCGTCAGCCTGTTTGGCTACTTTACCAGTCTCAATTTCAATTGTTCTGCCATCACTCAACTGGATGGTCTTTGTAATTATATTCATAATATCTTCTTAAATGTCTTAAAAAAAAGCGGCTCAGCAATTTGCCTGACCGCCTTAACTACTTGCTACCAACTATATAGAGGACGCCCCGCCATCATCTGGCTGACATCATGCTTAACCTCCTCCAAAACTTGAGGGTTGGTGATGTCATTTAGAACTTTATCTATAAGTCTTACAATCTCCTTAATATCATTCTCTTTCAAACCTCTGGTTGTTACGGCAGGCGTACCTACTCTTAAACCTGAAGT
>DAONEN010000052.1:0-10051 GCA_035403105.1 Candidatus Egerieousia sp.
ATAACTTATTCGTTTTCTGCTCTGTTAAAATAATGAGTGTGAAGAAGCTTGTGAGCCTGCTCGCTTAGAGGTTTGCCAAGGTACTCTTCATACAATTTAACTATGTAAGGATTCTCATGAGACTTTCTCAGTTTTTTGTTTGCATCTTCTTTATAAAGAGCTGCTGTTCTTGCCTTTAGAATCTCTACATTACCATGATGTTGTGGTTGTCCGCCTCCACCGATACAGCCGCCGGGACACGCCATAATCTCAATGACATGATACTCGCTCTTTCCGGTTCTGATTTCTTCCAAAAGTCTGCGCGCATTTCCAAGTCCGTTGGCAATTCCAACGTGCAGAGGAAAACCGTTTAAATCTATTGTAGCTTTCTTGATGCCATCCAGACCTCTGACTTCCGTAAAGTTTATGTTTGCGAGTTTTTTCTTTGTATATACTTCATATACGGTACGCAGTGCTGCTTCTAATACTCCGCCGGTTGCACCAAAAATAACACCTGCTCCTGTTGATTCGCCAAGGGGCTGATCAAAGTCTTCATCTGGAAGAGAGTTGAAATTAATGTTGGCTTTCTTAATAAGTTCTGCAAGCTCTCTTGTAGACAAAGAATAGTCAACATCTGGAACTCCGTCCTTTTTGAACTCCTCTCTTGAGCACTCATATTTTTTAGCAAGACATGGCATTATAGAGACGCAAATAAGTTTCTCTTTAGGAATACCCATCATCTCCGCCCAGCATGTTTTGGCTATGGAGCCAAACATCTGTTGAGGGCTTCTTGCCGTCGATGGAATATCTAGCATATCAGGGAATTGTTTCTCAAAGAAATTGACCCATGCAGGACAGCAAGATGTAAGAATAGGAAGTCTTACAAGTTTGTCTTTATTTAAAAAATGTGTAAGTCTGTCAATAATTTCTGCACCTTCCTCCATAATAGTAAGGTCCGCACTAAAGTCAGTATCAAACACTTTTGCAAATCCAAGTTCTTTAAGAGCTGCAACCATTTTGCCTGTAACAAGCGTTCCGGCAGGCAGTCCAAACTCCTCTCCAAGAGCTGCTCTGACAGACGGCGCTGTTTGTACTATAACTATTTTATCAGAATCGGCAAGGTCATCCAACAGTCTGTTTGTATAATCATGTTCGCTCAAAGCACCTGTAGGACAAACTGCTACGCACTGTCCGCAATATGTGCATTCACTGTCAGCAAGGTTCCTTTCAAATGCGGGAGCAATCATTGTATTGAAACCTCTCTTAATTGCACCAAGGGCTCCAACTGTCTGAACATTGTTACAAACGTTTTCACATCTGCGGCAAAGGATACATTTGTCCATATTTCTAACAATGGCAGCTGTAACCTCTTTTGTTCTCTGCGACAGTTCGCCGCCTGCAAACGGCATCTCCCTTATATTGAACCTCTGAGCAAGTTTTTGCAATTCGCATTTTCCGCTCTTAGGGCAAACAAGACACTCGTTAGGGTGGTCAGAAAGAATAAGCTCAGCAACAATTCTTCTGGCATTCAGAACTCTTGTTGTGCTGGTGCGTACAATCATCCCTTCTGTACATGCTGTTGCACAAGCCGGTGCAAGATTCTTTCTTCCCTCAATTTCTACAACGCAAATTCTGCAGGATGTCGGATTGCTCTTTACTGCTGTTCCTTCCATGTTGATGTAGCAAAGAGTAGGAATATCAACGCCAACTTTCTTTGCAGCATCAAGGACGATCGTTCCTTCCGGAACGGTGACTGTGTGTTTATCTATTTTTAATGTAACTGTTTTTTCCATGATTTCTCAAATATTAACAAACTGAAATTGCACCAAATTTACAGCGGCTCATACACATACCGCATTTGATGCATTTGTCTGGAAGAATAGTGTGTGGTTTTCTTGGAGTACCGACGATTGCGTTACCCGGGCAAGTTTTTGCACATGCTGTACATCCTTGGCACTTCTCAGGATTAATAGTATATGTAAGCAGATTCTGGCAATGTTTTGCAGGACAGGTCTTGTCCTTTACGTGAGCAACATACTCATCATAGAAATTGTCCAGAGTAGAAAGAACAGGGTTTGGAGATGTCTGGCCCAAACCGCACAACGCACAGTCTTTAATAACATTAGCAAGTGTGCGCATCTTTTTAAGGTCATCCATGTTTCCCTTTCCGTCTACAATTCTGTTAAGGATTTCAAGCATTCTTTTATTGCCGACACGGCAAGGAGTACATTTTCCGCAAGATTCGCCAACAATAAATTCCAAGTAGAATTTTGCTATCGCAACCATGCAATCATCCTCATCCATCACAATCATTCCGCCGGAACCCATAATTGAACCTGCAGCCATAAGGTTGTCATAGTCAATAGGGGTATCCAAGTCTTTTTCAGTCAAACAGCCTCCAGAAGGACCTCCGGTTTGTACTGATTTAAATTTCTTTCCGCCCTTAATACCTTCTCCAATATCGTAAATAACCTCTCTCAATGTAGTTCCCATTGGAACTTCTACAAGTCCTTGGTTATTAATCTTTCCTGCTAATGCAAATACTTTGGTTCCCTTGGATTTCTCTGTGCCGATCTTATTGAACCAATCAGGTCCATTTAGGAAGATAGGGGGGATATTAGCCAATGTCTCAACGTTGTTTACGTTGGTTGGCTTGCCAAGATAACCTTTAACTGCTGGGAATGGTGGCTTAAGAGTAGGCTCTCCTCGTTTTCCTTCCATAGAGTGGATAAGTGCAGTCTCTTCTCCGCACACAAATGCGCCGGCTCCGTAGCGAATGTCAATATCAAAATTAAAATTACTTCCAAAGATATTCTTGCCAAGCAAACCAAGTTTGCGAGCTTGCTCTCTTGCAATTTTTAACCTCTTTACAGCTAATGGATACTCTGCCCTTATGTATACCAATCCGTTTTCTGCGCCTATGGCGTATCCGCAAATTGCCATTGCCTCAATAATTGAGTTAGGGTCGCCCTCCATTATGGAACGATCCATAAATGCTCCAGGATCACCCTCATCGGCGTTGCAGACAACGTACTTAACGTCGCTCACAGATTTTGATGCAAATTCCCATTTCATTCCTGTAGGAAAACCTGCACCGCCGCGTCCTCTAAGACCAGACTTCTTAACAACCTCAATGACTTCTTTAGGAGTCATTTTCTTAATACAGTTGGCAAGTGACATGTAGCCGTCGCGAGCTATGTATTCCTTAATGTCCTCAGGGTCAATAAAACAACAGTTTCTAAGAGCAATGCGCATTTGTTTGCGATAGAAATTCATATCCTTTGAATCTGGTATGCGTTTATGCGTTTTTGGATCCTCAAATAGCAGCCGGTCAACACGTTTGCCACCTAAAATATGAGTCTTAAAAATCTCATCTACATCATCAAGTTTAACTTCTGTGTAGAAAGTGTTATCCGGGACAATTTTAACGTTGGGACCTTTTTCACAAAATCCAAAACATCCTGTTCTAATAACGTCCACTCTGTCAGTAACATTCTGCTCTTTGGCTAATTGACAGAATTTGTCTGCAATTTCGCCGCTCTTAGAAGATAGACAGCAAACAGACGAACAGCAAAGAATTTGAATTTTCTTTGTGCCCGTATTTAAGCCGCTAACCTTAGCAGGTGTCACATCTTGAGCTTCTTCTCTTAATTTCATCCGTTCTGCGTAATCATTTTTGATTTTTAGCAGATCTTCCGGGGAAGTAATCTTACTCATTATTCGTATTTAAATTTAGTTTATTTGAAAAATCTATGTTAGTATTTCAACTTTTTCTTTCAAAAAGCGCACAAATTTATAAATATTAGTGCAATAAAAAAAGAAAAGTATTAGCTAAAACCAAGAATTTCAAAGGCAAAAAATGAGGCGGCTAAATTTTAGCCGCCTCATTGGACATTTAATGATTTTTATCTTTTAATAGATAGTCAGTATTTTACTTAATAGCGTTCATAAAATTCAAAAAAGCAACGGCTTCTTGATTAGTGTAAATATGAATGGGACTAAAAATCTGATATTCAAATGGAATATACTGGAATAATTGTACTGCAGCAAATTGGTTGTCTTTAGAATAAAGGACTTCCATGCGTGCGCTGTCTGCTGCCGGATTTGCCTTAAAATTAGGTGATTCCGGAAATTGGCATTCTGCAAGCATATTTGCAAGCGGAGTAATATCCTCCATATTGAAGCAAACTCTTTGTTTCTTAATCTCGCTGCCGGTAGGTTGGTAAGCCATTGAACTGCCGCCAAATAACTTGCCTATCCCGCCTTTCTCTTTCTTAATTAAATAAGGATGAGTGAAAGTTAATACGCTTTCATTCTCTATTGTCTGTGTCATTGTAAATAAAAAATAAATTTGTGAGTAAAACATAATTTGCTAAACCCCAAGCTATTAACAAACCTGAATTTTTATTTTTTTGCCAGAAGCTTAGCTGATTGTCTATACAAATTTATTTTAGACTCTGACTTTTTTTAACGTATAAATGTAATACTCATTTATAGGATTGTGCAATACCAGACTCTGTAATTGCGCAGATATAATCTCTTGGTTATCAGATTTTCTGGAGTCTCTTGCAGCAAGTGTTTTCAACAATCCTTTCATATCGGAACTAAATTGGGAACTTTGCACCCTCTGCACCCTTGCATCACCTCCCGCTGCAGCTGAACTTGTAATAACCTCCGCAACAGAAGAATATGGAGGTTCAATCATTTTGATGCTCCCGTCTTTATTTCCAACCGTGGTTTCCAGACTATCCGGTTCAGCAATAAGAATAGCCTCAGATGCTGCTGTTGCAAAATGACTTACAACCAGCACCATTACAATTGTAACCGCAAAGCAAACAATATGACTTATCTGTACTTTCATTTAAAAATCGGTCGCAAATATAATAATTATATCAGCTGATTCAAGCAGTTGCACTTCATAAGGGAATCGCGCTTACTATATGCTTGTTATATACTTGGATGCAAAATCTTTTACGTACTTCTCTAGTCCCTGGGAGCTTATAATCTTTATATCATCCATAAGACCAATCACAAAGCGGCCAACACCGGTGTAGGAAGAGACTTTAGTGTCTAACATCCAGTGATTTGAGTCAATAGGGGTACAGTCTCTTTCACCAAGAGGAAACTCCTCCAGCAATAGGTTATGCGCCATTACGCCAAGCTGCAGCTGCACTCTTATTTGCCTGTAACTGCTTATCCTAAATATATCTACAAAACCAACCTTATGCTCATTCTCATGCTTCCAGTTCTTGGCAGTAGCATCCACTGAGAGTATTCTGGCGGTTCGGAACAGCTTATTGGCCTTAGCCTCACAGTCATAGCACCAAACTTCAACATAATTTGCCGTAAAACCAAACGGCTCCACAAACCTGTCGCGAACCTCCTTGGAATTAGATGAGGCATAGTGCTTTAGGATAACCTGCTTTTTATTATTTATGGCTTCAGATAGTACATTTACGCACTCGGCCTGTGCCCCATGGGTTACAATCTCAGTCATATTGGTGCAGTTATAAACGCTTGCCAGCTTGCGCCTCAGCATCTGCTTCATCAGATTATCATCAGTCAGCCCATCTATCAGAGAATTAACCACATACGCCTCTTCATCGGAAAAGTGAATAAGCTGAGAAATATCCTTAAAAAAGCGGCTCTCCTTACTAAGACGGTAAATACCACTCTCCTTCTGCACAACAAACCCCGCCTCCTTAAACGTATCGATATACCTATAAACAGAACGCTTATCAATCTCCAGCCGTTCCGCAATATCCTCCACCGTATAATTCAAATTACCTGTCAGCATCTTCATCAGCCGCAGAACTCTCTCAATTTTAGGTTGGTCCATAAACTTATTTATTAACTTAACTTAATAACTCACAAGTAAAAAAACGTATAAAATTAAAAAGTAAAAAACGTATAAAGCTCACAAGTAAAAAAACGCTTGCGTTTTTTTACCGCGCGGAGCGCGTGTATCTCCGCGGCGGTAGCCGCGTGAACCACAGGGCGTTGCGCTGCTTTGTGGCGTAACGCTTCACAGTTTGCAAAGCAAACTGTGTGTTTCTGCTTATTTCCTAAGCAACCATTTCCATGCAGGTACGACATTGATATCCAGATTATTAATTTTTATAATCTCTTCATCATCATTAGTTACTATTGTCAAATTTTTACAGCCAGTTATCTTACTTGCCTCTAAAATTCCATTTAACTCTCTGTTACGTGTAGATTCTGTGTGCATGTCCCATGTTACTTGTATTAGGCTACTTATTTTGTCCCTGTTTTGCATCACAAAATCACATTCATTTTTCCCTGAATAATAATATATTTTATCTGTGGGCGAGCAATTACGTTTTAAATATAAGAATACGCTGTTTTCTAGTAATTTGCCATTGTCATCATTTTGGGGTATTATCACAGAATTCCTTAATCCGTTATCTATGCAGTAGTATTTATGTAAAGAGTTTTCTTCTTTTATTAGGGACCTTGCATATCTTGGTATTTTAAAGAACATGAATATTGAACAAATATGTTCAGAAAGTTCATACAACATTTCTTTGCCGACTGCATGTCCTTGAGATTTTATATCCCTATAAATTTTAAGAATAGAAGTAGGACTTCCGATATTTGCCATAATCCTTTTTATGAAATATCTGGCTATTTCTGGATTAGATATCTTATAATGCTCCACTAAATCTCTAAATAACATTGTGTTAAAGTACCCTTGTAATTTTGTGTCTTTTAGGGAGTTTTCCTTAGTTAACACAATTTCAGGGAATCCGCCCCTGTTGTTAAATTCGCCAAAGTTTTTTTTGATTTTGGCTTTGCCATTTTCTGTGTACGATGCAAAATCAACTTTTTTAAAGTTGCAAAATTCTTTAAATGACAATGGGTATGCGTTATATTCTATTGGCCAACCGCGTAGTGCGGAAGATAACTCACCGGATAATAGAAATGCATTACTGCCTGATATATAAATATTTTTGCAGTATGATTTATATAGTCTCAATACAAATAATTCCCATTTTTCAATTATCTGTATCTCGTCAAAAAACATATAAACTTCCCTGATTGGAATATCGGGAAACATTTCTGAGTATGCGGTTATAACTTCATCTAGTTCGCTAGTTGTCATGTCATACAGACGCTCGTCGTCAAAACCTAGCCATAGAATTTTTTTCTTATCAACGCCTTTTGCTATAAGTTCATTTATGGCTAACATCATCAATGAAGATTTGCCGCAGCGCCTTACCCCTGGAATAGTTATTATCTTTTCCACCTGCAGAGGAAGCTTTAACTCTCTGGTATTCACACTAAAAGGTATTTCAGCCTGTTTAGTGGCAATAAGCGCTTGTATTATTTCTTTCCTTTTCATAAGGACAAATATACAAAAAGTTTCCTTTTTACAAGGAAACTTTTTGTAGGTAACTTATTCCTTTCCCGTGCGCCATAGCATACTCAATCTCACCCCGCGTACTGCTGCCGATATACCCGCCCACGTTAATCACAAAAATCTCATCCGCCATATCAATCTTCCGCTTATGCATATCATCCAGCATCTCCTTGGTTCCTACGGTCCACGCCTCATCATCCCCGCTGTGCCCAAACAGGCCAACGGTAATCACTATAAACCCTTTGAGTGTCAGCTCCTTCTGGGCTCGCATAAACTCATCCTTAAACTTGGTGCTTCCGCACAAAGTCACAACTTTATACTTTCCCACCATAGTTATTTTTTTCTTTGCAATTTTTCCACTCTTTGACCGTCATAAGAGATAAAATCTCTGTAGTTTGATTCAATTCCTATGTGAACCAATCCGTTATCATAAATTTTTATACTGCACGCAACTGCCTCTCCAATATCTTCATTCTTAAAATTAAACCAGACATCATACACCATCTTTTTTGCGTTGTATTTCATGTCAATTTTAATTTTCTGTTTGTCGGCTTTAACTCCGTTGCCAGTCCTCCCCAGCATAGCAGTCCTTGAATTCCCAAAATAAGGCATGTAACAAGTCAATGTATCATTTTCAATTTGAAGAAAATACCCATCCGAAATAGTATTTTTTGCAGCAATATTCAGTGGGATAACTTGTTCAATTCTCACAAACAACGGTTCAAAAGAAGCAACAGAATTCTTTGTCTGGCCGGAGCACAACACCGGCAAAAATATCAGTGCCAAAATAACTGCGCTCTTTTTCATGTCAATTTCCCAATTGTCCGTTATACTTTATAAAATCCCTTCCTGGCGGCTGCATCTGAACAGAAGCAATTCCGTTATTATAAATCCTTACCGTACAGCTGATTGTCTCACCCCTTGCCTCATTAGTAAAATAAAATATCAGCTCTGTATAGCCTTTCTTAACATTAAACTTCCTCTTAACATGCTTCATTTCAACGCCATTCGCCCTAATGCCAGATTCAGTTGTTCCTCCCATCATTGCCGTATGAGAAGAGCCAATATACGGCAGCAAACAAGACAATTTGTTATTCGCAAACCCAAAATAAAACGCATCCGTAGTCACATTGCTCATCGGCTGGGACAACGGCACCATCTGATAAATATGGATGACTGTATCTTTAACAGCGACAGTATCAGCTTTTTGTGCAAAAGCGCACATTGGCATCAGTAAGGCCAAAACTGCAAATAATATTTTTTTCATCTCGACAGCTTTATGTAATAGTAATAGCAATATTATTAATAATCTTTTGATAAAAACGCTCGCGTTTTTTTACCGCGCGGAGCGCGTGTATCTCCGCGGCGGTAGCCGCGTGAACCAAAAAGCAGCGCAATTACTCTTCCTGCTTCTCCACTTCTCCCTGATACAGAATACTATCCCTTCCAGTAGGCTGCATCTTAATATACGTCTGCCCGTTATAGAAAATCTGCACCCTGCAGTTAATCTGCTCATGCAGGTTAACATTCTCAAAAGCAAACGTCAGCCACCAGCACTTCTTCTTGGCATTAAACTCCTTATTCACATTCACCAGCACAGCCTCAGCCTTAATACCAGTGTCATCAGTTCCAATAATAGCCGTATGAGAAGCTCCAAAATAAGGCAAGTAACACGTCAGCTTCCTGTCCTTCAACTTAAAAGAGTAACTATCCGTAGAAACATCCTTCATCCTCATGGATAGGGGAATAACCTGTCTCACATGTACATACACATTTCCGCTCTCTACAGACCCCTTAACCATAGCCGCCTGTTTCTCCTTATTGGTTTGTCCCATACAAAAGATTGGCAGCAAAATCAGCAACAGAGTAAAAATCTTTTTCATGGCTTTTGTCATTTTTTAACTTCTATCTTCTTGACAGTTAATGATATATTTGCAAACACTTTAAGCAAGGACCACACCGTTAAAGTCTGCAGAAGATTAAACAGACATACTGCAAAACATCCGCAGCCAATCAACAGCTGATTATAATCCCCTGTTTTAGTCAGAATTACCCCGGCAATCAAACAACCAACGGACAGAATAATTCCAAAAATGCAAACAATAACTGCGATAGTCTTCATAGTAATCTCTGCCGATTTCTTAATCACAGGTGCAACCTCCTCAACCTCAGGGCTGTACTTGCAAATATCTGCATACTCCTCATCACTAGTCTCAACGGGAAATATCTCATCCTTAGTAGATTTCTCATGATCAATCAGACCCAATCTAATAAGGTGGGCCTCCTTCCTGTCTGCGCGTTCCTTAGCCTCACGGGCTTTCTGAGCGTTAAGATATTGTTCAACTTGTGTGTTCATTTTATTTATTTTTAAAACTCAAAATCAGATCAATCATCCCAACAACAGCCACGATAGTTCCGCAAACAATCTCTCCTTTAGCTGTTGACAGTGCAATAAAGAAAAACGCAATCCCAATCAAAGAAGCAATCACCGCATTCCCAGTAGTCGTATTCTTATGCGTCATTTCCAGCAACTTATCAATCAAAAATCCACCGCAAATCGCCACAATCAGTGCCGCCCAAAACCCATGCAGAAGCACCATTGCTAAAATCACCACAACTATTGCTACAATCGTATATGTAATATTCTTTTTCATCTCGATAGTTTTTTAATGTTATTAGTTCAAATATACA
>DAONEN010000053.1:0-9813 GCA_035403105.1 Candidatus Egerieousia sp.
TTCGTTTTTACCGCTCTTAATGTTGTACTTGCTGTACATCATTTCCTTACTGTTAAGATCCGCAAGAATAATATTGTGGTTGTCAGACCATTTCATCACATACGGAACACCGTTAATCACCCCCTTTGGAAAATTATTGGAGGCAATTTGCTCCAATGTAAAATTCTTCTTGGCTGCACTGCTCTGGACATCTGCGGTCTTATGGCTCTGCGCCATCAGATCTGCCGGCGCAGCAGTAATTGCAAATACGCATAACGCACTTACAATAAAAGAGATACATTTACTTTTATTCATGATTTACAAAAATATAATCAATTATTTTATAGAACGTGAAAACCTATTTTTCTATGAACCTATTTGCGAAGTTAACTAAATAAACTTTCTCCACGGCACGGGTTAAGGCTGTATATAGCCACTTCTTGTCATCCAATGTAATATCATCCCGCCACAGGATATTGTCTATAAAAACGCAGCGCCATTGACCACCTTGAGACTTGTGCCCCGTGATGGCTGTAGAATATTTTACCTGCAAGGCGTTAAAGAACGGATCTTCACGCACAGCCGCATTCCTTTTTCTTTTATTCTCGATAGATGAATAATCCTCATATACAGCTTTATAAAGCACCCTCTGCTGATCCTGCCCCAAGGCCGCTGATGTAGATGTAAGAGTGTCCAAAATTATTTTAGCATTTACTTCCGCCTTGTTGTAATCCGGGAACATTAAAGTTGCATTTGCAAAATGCAATCCGTACCGCTCAACATAGTTAGAGATCTTGACAAGTTCCGCCACATCCCCGTTTGCTATAAAGTCTAGTTCTTTAGACTGATTTTCAAATTGATAGCAATTCTTAACTATCATCAGCTTGTCTCCTCTGGAAAGCTGTTCTTCCCTGTAAAGGACCTGCGCTCTTATGCCAAGGTTATACTTATTGGCCCTTGCATTTGAACGACACAGAACAACAACATCATCAGTTCCGTACTTATCTATGGAATCAGAGATCTTTTCAATGAGTCGGTCTCCTTCAATCGCCTCAACATCATAAAAGCCTTTAATACAGAACTTTGGAGTATCGGTGTTTTCTTCCTCTATATCTTTTCTGAGCAATGTTGCATTATACAAAATTCCACTTTTTGCCGCCTGCCTTACAACGCTTGTCAGATGCGCGGATCGGATATTGCAGGTAAATTGCGCAAGATAATCTAAATCCAAGGCTGGACTTTTCTCCAGTCCCACAGGGGGAAGTTGCGCGGGATCTCCAGTGAGTACCAATCTGTTGGAGGTATCATTACGCACGTAAGCTATTAAATCAGACAATACATCTCCTGTACCGAATATGGAACCGTTTTCACTCTGTGCAGAAAGAAGAGAGACTTCATCCACTATGAATACAGTTTCCTTATTTTTATTAAAGTCCAAAGAAAAAAGCCCAAGTCCGTCTGCCAGAGACTTCTGTCTATATATCTGTTTATGAATAGTTTTAGCAGTTTCTCCCGTAAAATTTGATAACACCTTTGCAGCCCTGCCGGTAGGGGCAAGCAGTACATATTTATACCCGTGCTCCTTTAATACGCCAATAAAAGATGCAAGAGCGGATGTCTTACCGGTACCAGCATATCCGCTTATCACCATCATCCATTCTTTCTCAGGGTCAGCTGAAAGAAACTCCGACATCTGTTCAAACAAATTCTTCTGACATACGGTAGGCTCAAGTTTGAACCTCTGAATCATCTTGTCTGTTAAATAATTATCAACAGCCATTATTTCCACTTGTAAACGCCGAATATCATCAAAAGAGGATATATCTCAAGACGACCCAGCAACATTTCAAATGCAAGAATAAATTTACAGAATGCAGGAAATGCAGAATAGTTACCAAAAGAACCAAACGTGGCCAGCGTAAGTCCGCAGTTCCCCATACTGGTAGCGGAGGAGGCAAATGAATCTTGAAGATTTACGCCGCAGAATGCCAGAAGCAAAGCCACGATAAAAATAATTACAATATAAAATATTATGAAGGCATTAACATCCAAGACAAAATCATCTTCCAATACTCTATTGCCCAATCTGGTTCTGGTCACGGCATTTGTATGAAATTGTTTTCTGAACTGTGCCTTCATGGAACTTATGAAGACACATATTCTATCCGCCTTTATACCGCCTCCGGTTGAACCGCTGCACGCCCCTTGGAATGTAAAATAAAATAGGATAAGAATAGACAAAGCCGGCCACGCGGAAGCATTATCTGTAGCAAAACCGGTACATGATGCGATTGAGGTCAACTGAAATGCTGCATTTCTTAGAGCGGTAGGAAAACTATGCGCACTCCCCCCTAAAAGAAGATTTATTGCGATGATAAAAGAACTCACAACCAACCCAAGTGTATAAAGCTTCACAACAGGATTGCGGAAAATTTTCAGAGAACGATTTGCAAAAGAAGAATATATCAAACCAAAATGCAGTCCTGATATATACATAAAAATTGTTATTATTACTTCAGCGGACGGAGAGTGATAGTAAGCTATAGACCCGTTCTTAATGCTGAAACCACCTGTCGCGGCGGTAGACATCGAATTGTTTATCGCATCAAAAAAACTCATATGCGAAAAAAAGACAAGACACAGAGTTTCAACTGCAATTATCGCAAGATAAACAATCGTTATAACCCGTGCCGTCTTAAACAGTTTAAACTTATAATTTTCCTTAGACAAGGCGCTCATTTCAACTTTTGAAAGTTTTACGCTATACGCATCCTTTGCCGTAGGAAGCACTAGTAACATAAAGGCCACTACCCCCAATCCGCCTATAAAATGTGTTGCACTCCTCCAAAACAATAACCCGTTAGGTAAGGCCTCCACATTTACCAGGATAGAGGAACCGGTTGTAGTGTACCCGCTCACACTCTCAAACCAAGCATTTATAAGGGAAAACTCGCCGCCCCAAAGAACATACGGCAACATTCCAAACAAACAAGAAAGAATCCAAGCAAAAACCACAACCACAAACCCTTCTTTCAAATTTGGGGTACCGCTCTTCCTAACAAAAATAAGTGGAAATGTCCCCGCGGCAAGCGTTATAATTGCACTCAAAAATAAAGGGGAGAATGAAGCATCAAATCCATAACATATAGACACTATGACGCTGATGAACATCATCAATGAGTTGAATACCAACGCAACCCCAATGTTTCTGGAAATAACGCCAAGCTTCATAAAATTGAATTATTCTTCTTAGTCAATTGTTTATTCTCTATGATAATATCTTTTACGTTGTCATTCAACTCCTGCATTTCATCATCACTCTCCAAATTTACGGTATAACTTTTTCTCGTCTGCCTATAAAACTTGATCCCCTTTGTTATTCTCTCAAGAGGATTTATAAAATAAAAGTTAAGATAATAATTGAACAGCAGCAGAAGGATTATCCCGATGGCGACTGCAACCACGCAAGGCATAACACTCCTGTAAAAACCCTCGCTAAGATTCTTGGAATTTTTAACAAGAGCCCTCTGGGAAAGCGTGCTGAGGTGCCCTATGTAGATCCTCAGCTGCGTGTACACTGGGTACAATTTACCAAAATACCAGTTCCCTCTCTGTTGATAGTTCATCTGCCAAATCTGAGGAGCCTCCCTAATTATATGCGCATAAGCAACATATGCATATTTTACGGAATCCGTCATTGCCTTCTCTTCCTTGGTGGTAAACTTACTTCTGACCTGTGACAAAAAACTCACAAATCTTTCATCTTTCTGTATATCTGGCATTTCCGGCAAAACAGCTAGAGAATCGACCCCCATTCCCTCAAGCAGTTTAAAATTATATTCATCCGTGACCTCCAGCAGCATTCTGGAAGTATTGATACTGGCAATATTATCCGTCACCAGTTTGGAAACGGACTTTCTCATGGATACAAACTCAAATATTGCAATTACGCTGGACAGCAATAATATAAAACCCAGCACTACAAAACCAAGATATATTTTCCTCTTAACAAGCATTTCAATATGCGTCAAACGCCGCAAATGTACAAAAAAGGGGCTGACTTTCATCACGCCCCCTTTGTTTATTAATAACCGACTGTCGAAAAACTACTTGACCTTGTTCATAGCCTTGATAAGGTCAAGAACCTTGTTTGAATACCCCCACTCGTTGTCATACCAAGAAACAACTTTCACAAATGTTGGGGCAATCTGAATACCTGCTTTTGCATCAAAGATAGAAGTTCTTGCATCACCCAGGAAGTCAGAAGAAACAACTGCATCTTCCGTATATCCTAGAATACCTTTCAACTCTCCCTCTGAAGCATCCTTCATAGCCTTGCAAATCTCATCATAAGTGGTTGGCTTAGCCAAGTTTACAGTAAGATCAACAACAGAAACATCCAAGGTTGGAACTCTCATTGACATACCTGTAAGTTTGCCGTTAAGTTCAGGAATAACTTTTCCTACAGCTTTTGCAGCACCTGTAGATGAAGGGATTATGTTACCCGCAGCAGCACGTCCGCCTCTCCAGTCTTTCTTAGAAGGGCCGTCAACAGTTTTCTGAGTTGCTGTGGTAGAGTGAACGGTTGTCATTAAACCATTAACAACTCCAAACTTATCATTAAGAACCTTTGTAATAGGAGCAAGGCAGTTTGTCGTGCATGAGGCATTTGAAACAATTGCCTGTCCTGCATATTTACTATCATTTACGCCGCATACAAACATTGGGGTATCATCCTTTGAAGGGGCTGACATAACAACTCTCTTTGCGCCGGCCTTTATATGAGCCTCTGCCTTCTCCTTGGTAAGAAACAAACCAGTAGATTCTACAACATATTCAGCATCAACCTCATTCCATTTCAAATTAGCAGGATCCATCTCTGCAGTCACTCTGATAGAATTGCCGTTAACAACCAATTTGCCATCTTTAACCTCAATCGTTCCGTTGAACTGGCCATGCATTGTATCATACTTAAGCATGTAAGCCATGTAATCTACATCCAGCAAATCATTAATTCCGACAATCTGAATGTCATCTCTTTCCTGTGCAGCTCTGAACACCAAACGTCCAATACGTCCAAAACCGTTAATACCTACTTTAATTTTATTCATAAATATTTGTGTGTTAATTAAATAAATTTCTAATAATTTCCCGATAGAACATTTTCCAGAAACGATCCTTTACCCCTCAAAAACCGTGCAAATTTACAATTTTTTTGCACAAATTCATTACCTTTACAGCTTAAAAATTCCAGACGAACACAAATGCAGAAGAAAAAGCTTGAAATACTGATAACTAACGACGACGGATACCATTCTAAAGGATTCAAAACGGCAATTGAAATTTTTTCAAAATATGGCAATGTGACAGCCATTGCACCAAGAGACTCGCAGAGCGGCAAATCCGCCTCTCTAACAATGGATGTTCCTTTATGGCTGAAAAAAATTAATGAAAAAACCGCAAGCAACGGAAACAGTATTAGAATATATTCATTTACAGGAGCTCCCGTAGATTGCATAAAGATGGCAATGAATAAATTCTTTGACCTCAAGCATCTTCCGGATCTTTTGATATCCGGCATAAACCATGGCTCAAATGCCTCTGTAGCAGCTGTTTATTCCGGTACGCTTGGAGCGACAAAGGAGGGCACTATCTACGGAATACCTTCAATCGGGTTATCCATCAATACTCATGATACGAACGCCAATTTTGCACCAGTGAAAAAGTATATTGGTGTGATTATAAAGAATTTCTTTGCATGCCCGCCTATTCCGGGAACTTACCTGAATATCAACTTTCCGGATATACCTGTCGGGAAAATAAAAGGAATTAAATTTGCCGAGAGCGGAAACGGAATGTGGCTGGATGAGCTTAACTCCTATAAGACCCCGCAAGGAAAAGAGTATTTTTGGACTTCCGGAGAGTTCCATGACAAGGACATTTCAAAACTTGGGGACCATGCAATTGTGGAGACAGGATATATTGCGATTACACCTCATAAAGTAAATAGCACTGATTATGAGGAAATAAAGAGATTATTGAGCAAGTGGAAATTTTAGCCGGTACCAAGAATGCACTAACGTAAATTGCAGAAAATTGAACCAACCATAAATTACACATTGTGAAATATTACATCATAGCGGGAGAAGCATCGGGAGATTTGCACGGTTCCAATCTAATAAGAGGATTGAAGCAGTCGGAGCATGATTGTGAAATCAGATGCTGGGGCGGAGATTTAATGCAAGATGCGGGGGGAACATTAGTAAGACATTACAAGGATACGGCAATAATGGGATTTCTGGAAGTAGTTCTAAATCTCAATAAAATTCTGAACAATATTGCCTTTTGCAGAGAGGATATTTTAAAGTGGCAGCCGGATCTTGTTATTCTGATTGATTACCCAGGGTTCAATTTTAGGATTGCTAAATTTGCTCATAATAAGGGCTTTAAAGTATTCTACTATATTGCACCTAAAATATGGGCATGGAAGGAGAGCCGCGGGAAACAGTTGCAGCGCTATGTGGACAGGCTATTTATCATTTTCCCTTTTGAGATAGATTACTTCAAAAGAAAGTGGAATATAGACGCTATATACCGTGGCAATCCGCTGCTGGACAGCATTGATAATTACCCATTTATAAATGAAAGCAAGGAAGAGTTCTGCAAGCGCTCAGGTCTTGTTCCCGACAGATTTATTGCACTTTTAGCCGGCAGTCGCAAAGGGGAGATAATGTATCTTTTGCCAAGGATGCTGGATGTAATTAAAAGATATCCAGGCTACAAATTCCTGCTTGCAACTGCACCATCTGTCCGGTCGGAATTTTATACGGGCATAATAGATAAATACAATGCAAAAAATCCTGCCGGAAAAATTGCTGTAGGAAAAGACATGTTTATTATTGAGGGAAAAACATACTCTGTGCTCAAGCATTCAGAAGCAGCCATAATCAATTCAGGCACAGCCTCTTTAGAGGCTGCAATCATTGGAATTCCACAAGTTGTCTGCTATGGTTCTTCTGAGATTACTTATCAGATTGCAAAGCACCTTGTAAAGCTGCATTATATCAGTCTTGCAAATCTTATTTTGGACAAACAGATTTTTATTGAGCTTATTCAGCACACATGCACTCCGGAACTTATTTCAAAAGAATTGTACATGCTGCTCAATAACAAGCCCTATGTTGAACAGATGAAAAAGGACTATGCGGAAGTACGCAGAGTTCTTGGAGGAGGTGGTGCGTCAAAAGCTGTAGCTGAGGCAATTATAGAGGAATATGATGGTCTGGCAAAGAGTCATCTCGCATAAATGGGTAATAAATATTAAATAGAATAAAAACAAAACAGCAATGAAGATTCATGCATATAAATATCAGGGAGCCGGCAATGACTTTGTAATATTAGATAATCGCACGGGAAAAAACAAGCTTACAACAAAGCAGATTAATTTATTGTGCGACAGGCGTTTTGGAATTGGCGCGGACGGACTTATGCTTCTTGGAAAAAGCAAGAAGTATGACTTCTCCATGCGCTACTTTAACTCAGACGGCAAAGAGGGCACTATGTGCGGCAATGGCGGAAGATGCCTTTCGGCATTTGCGGTGCAGGTTGGAGTTAAGGGAAAAATGCTTAACAAGAGCAAAAATAATGAAGGGGTTCAATCATTTGAATTTGAAGCTATTGACGGTTATCATAAATCTCAGATTTTAAAGAACGCATTTGCACAAAATCACAAATCCGCTTCCGCAAAAAAGGCAGGCAATACCTCAAAAGAGTGCACTGTAAAACTTAAAATGAAGGATGTGGATGAGTGTAAAAAATACTCCTCAACTGCCTACTTTTTAAATACCGGCTCCGCACACTACGTTGAGTTTGTAAAAGATGTAAAAAAATATCCTGTCGCAGAGAAAGGAAAGTACTGGAGATGGCATAAAGATTTTAGGGGGGGCACTAATGCAAATTTTGTTTCAGGTACTGAAAACGGCTTATTTGTGAGGACCTATGAAAGAGGTGTTGAGGCGGAAACTTACGCATGCGGTACTGGCATAACAGCCAGTTGCATAGCTGCTTATACAGACGGATGCCAAAGATACGCTTACTGCAAAAAAACATCTGCGGGCAACAGCGTAAAGTTTAACGCTCAGGCGCTCGGCGGAAAATTGTCCGTTGAATTTTTGGAGAACAACGGAAAGTTCACGGAGGTTTACCTGACAGGTCCAGCCACTTTTGTATTTGAGTGTGAAATTGAAATATAGGTTTTTGCAAGCATATTTTTTTATAATTTTTTAAAGGCTTATTTTTTTATAGTCATGGCAGATAATTACCTGGAAAAAAAATTTGAGGAGATGCGCAGCGGCAAAAAGAAAAAAAGCACAGCCAAGAAAACGCACATTTCCATAGACTCCATGTTGATAAGAAACCGGAGCTGTCGCGGATATGACTCCAATTACAAAGTGTCTGATAATGAACTTATAAACATAATTGAGGCGAATACAAAAATTCCATCCGCACGCAATCAGCAAGTACTGAGATTTAAAATTGCAACCAAGTTAAATAAACAAACATCCGGCGATGTAGACTTTATTACCAATAATATAAAACTTGCAGGCGCGCTTCCTGAGCTCCATCTGCCATTTAAAGGGACCGAGCCAAATGCTTATATTATGGTTTATTCTACTGTTCCTGAGAGCAAGTGGGTATATGTTGATTTAGGAATTTCTGTGCAGAGCATGTTGCTAAAGGCTGTTGATTTTGGACTTAATGGAATCTGTATTGGAGCGTTTAACAAAGAGGCCATATCTGAACGTTTTAAGGTTGCGGAAAATCTTATACCTCTGGTGGTTATAGCAATAGGAAAAAGCATAGAGAATTTTCAGCTGCTGCCAATTTCAGAGAAAGAGAATCATAATTATTTCCGCGAGAGCGGGGTGCACTTTGTACCCAAGGTAAAACTTTCCGATTTGCTAATTTAGCAACCTGTCTTGCTGTCCGCATAAAATCGCAAAGGAATTAATACTCCCTTGGACCGAATATTTTTGTGCCGATGCGTACAAGCGTGCTGCCGTTTTGAATGGCGATTTTATAATCTTCCGTCATTCCCATTGAAATTTCCTTAAAGTTTGAAGAAAGCTCAGGATGAGATTGTTGCAATCGCAAAAAGCATTCTTTCAATTGAATGAATTCACGTTTGATTTCCTCCTGATCTTCCGTGAATGTTGCCATTCCCATCAGACCGCAGATGGTCGTATTCTTTAGCGGAGATCCTTTAATTTTCTCCAGCAAAGCGGAGACTTCCTCATAAGAAAAACCCTGTTTGCTTTGCTCCCTTGCAATGAACATTTCTAACAGACAATTGGCATGAAGGTTATTGCGTTCCGCATAACCGTCTATTTCATAAAGCAATTTCTCTGTATCAACTGAATGAATAAGCTTTACATAAGGAACAACCATCTTTATTTTATTGCTCTGGAGATGGCCAATAAAATGCCACTCGATATCTGTCGGGAGTACCTTAACTTTGTCTGCAAGTTCTTGAGGTCTGCTCTCTCCAAAAATTCTCTGTCCCTCATTGTAAGCCTCAATAATTTTTTCAGGGGCATGAAATTTAGAAATTGCCACAAGCTTTGTCTCTTGTGGCAATTCTTTTTTTAACTCTAATATTTCTGACGCTATACTCATGTTTCCATCTCCGCGTTCCTGCGCTACTTTATTTTCTAACTATTAGACTTGCTTTTGCAGTATGCTATCTGCGTTTAGTCTGTTCTCTTTGGGTCTTTTCCTGATCTTTAATCATTTGGTCCAGACGCTCGCGGAATTTAGATTTCTTTGCCGTTTTAG
>DAONEN010000054.1:0-9243 GCA_035403105.1 Candidatus Egerieousia sp.
CTTTCAATTTGTAAGCAAAAAAAAGTATCAAAAAAAATATATCCACACAAAATACCCTGAAAGCAATATTTTGAGACAAATAAATTATTACATTTGCCGCAAAATATTATTTCTATGAAAAGGATCATTTTAATCGCAGCGGCATTCTTTATTGCCGCAACGTGTTCTTACGCGCAAAAGAGGACAAAAGATCTGCCTATGGCGACAGATAAGAATTTCATTATCGGCAAACTGGATAACGGGCTTACCTACTACATAAGGAGGAATACTAATCCTGCAGGTATTGCTGATTTTTACATTGTGCACAACGTTGGGTCATTGCAGGAAGATGAATCACAAAGAGGACTTGCACATTTTCTTGAGCACATGGCTTTTAACGGAACCAAAAATTTCCCTAAACAGAGCTTAAGAGATGTTCTTGCAGCCAACAGTGTCAGGTTTGGCAACAATCTTAACGCTTACACTTCCGAGGACAGAACGGTGTATAATATTGATGCCGTTCCTGTAAAGAGAGAGTCTTTCCTAGATACGGTCATACTTATGCTTCATGACTGGTCTTCATATATTTCCTGCGAACCTGAAGAGATTGAGGCGGAAAGAGGTGTAATCAGAGAGGAGTGGAGAATGAGGGATGACGTTAAGAGCAGAATGATGAAAACCATTTACGATTTGGATTATGCGGATTCCCGTTTTGGGCAGAGAGATCCTATCGGTCTTATGGATATTGTGAACAATTTTCCTCCGCAGGTTCTTGTCGATTATTATCACAAATGGTATCGCCCGGATTTACAAGCTGTTGTAATTGTTGGAGATATTGACCCGGCAAAAATTGAAGCGAGCGTTAAAAGAATATTCGGGGATATTCCGGCGGTAAAGAACGGTGCAAAAAAAGAGATGTACAAAGTGGATTATGCCGGCAAACATCAGGTCGGTTATTTTGCAGATCCTGAAACTAGAGCTATTGCGGCAAAACTTGACATCAGGTATCCTTATACAGATGACAATTATCTTAAATCCAACGAGTATCTGGAGCAGGGACTTATCAGAGAAATAATTTCAACGGCTATGAACAACCGCTTTACTCAGCAGAGAAAAGAGCCGAATGCAGCCACAAAAAGGTGTGTCCTTGCAATGGACAGGATTTATTATGATTGCAATGTAATGAGATTTACGTCGGTACCGGTGGACAACAATTATAGAAGGGCAATGGTCGGTCTGTACACGGAAGCATATAGAATGTTAAAATATGGTTTTACAGAGAAAGAAGTTTCTGAGGCTGCAGCCGAAGTTAAGGGGAGGTATACTAGAGACCTGAAAGGATTATACGAGCCTGACAGCAAAACATTTATAGGTATTGCAATTCAGAATTTTACAAGGGAGGTCCCTTTGCTGGAGACAAAAGCATACGTGGAAAATAATTTAAAAATGCTTAGTGAAATGACGGCAAAGGATGTGAATGCTTATGTTAAAAAAATAAAGTACAATAACAGCGTTTCCATCCTTGTCGGACCAAAGAATATGGAGAATTTATTCCCGACAGCCGGAGAATTAAATAAATTGAGAGACTCTGTAAACAAATCCGGGATAAAACCTATTGTTTTCAAGGCTGCCGGAAGTTTCGTGTTTACCAAAAATCTTAAACCGGTGCCTGTAATTTCAGTTGAAAAATATGCTGCTGTAGATTCAACTACAGTATTTACATTACCCGGCAATACAAAAATCTATTGGAGGGAGACAAAACCAGATGTGGAAAAGAGAGTTATGATGAAGGCTTATAGAAACGGCGGTCTTTCCCTTGTTGATGACAGTGATGTAAAGAGTGCTAAAATAGCCGCAGGTAGTGCGGATGCAGTTGTTTTTGGTGGGCTTAAGAGAGACGAGATTGCAAAGATTGTGAGTGGTAAAAATATGCGAATTGCTCCTGAATCTCATTATAGGCAAGATAGGCTAAGCGGCGTATTCAAAACACCCGACGCAGAGCAATTTTTCCAGATGTTGTATTCTCAAATAGTTGATCCCCAGCTTGACAGCGAAGCATTAAATAATATGGAGAAATCCTCCATTGCGTCTTTGGAACTTCCTAAGAGCGAACTTAGGAAATTTTCCGACTCTTTGGAAATAGAGACATATCTTCCTACACCTTTCCAGCAAAGAGTTGAGGCTAAGGATATTAAGGAATTTAAATCCGATATGTTGATGAAGTATTATAAGGAACACTTCTGCAATCGTGCCGGTATGACATTCATTTTCAGCGGTCCTATGAGCGTAAAAGAGGTCAAGCCTTTAATTGAAAAATATATTGGCAACATACCAGTCGGAAATGAGAACCCTAAGAGTACAAAGGGCAATTATCTGCGCAAGGGCAAGAGAGAATTTATTTACAATGCACATGATATTAAAAGTACAGTATGTGATATTGCAATTGATGTTACCGGTTTCGGAGAATACAGCACCAAACAGATGATTGCTGCAAGATTTTTATGCAGTGCTCTGAGAGATAGATATATACAAACACTTAGAGAGAAAATGGGCGGCACATACAGTGTAAGTGTTTCCCCGACCTATAATTCTGATCCGGAAAAATATCTGGATATCACAGTTAATTATACGGCAGCAGCAAAAAATCTTTCTGCACTTAACCAGGCGATATATGATGAATTTGACAAGGTTACAAAGAGCGGCATTACAGAGGAAGAAATGGAAACATTCCGTAAATTCCTTAATAAGTCGATTAAGGAGAAGGATTACGATCGCATAGATTGGATAGGCAGAATTGAGGATAATCTGACAGAGGGAGAGTACAAAAACATTGATGATCTTGCCATTATTAACTCCATTACAAATGAGGATGTGATAAATATCGCTAAAGATATATTTGGACAGAACAATATGTTTGTTCAGATATATAAGCCCGCGGACAATAAGCAGTAATTCAACTAACCTAATAATAACCAAAAATGAAGAAACTGATTTGTATTTTCTTTACTCTTCTATTATTTGGCGTTACCGTTGTTTTTGCGCAGAATAAAACTGCTAAAGGACAGGTCTTTACGCTAAAGGGAGTGGTAACGGAGTACGGTACTGACGCACCTTTGGAAATGGTTACCGTCAACTTGCCCGAGTACGGTCTTTGGGCTACGACAAATTCAAAGGGACAGTTTACAATCAGCAGAGTTCCAAAGGGTACTACTAATCTTAAAATTTCCTGTCTCGGATATCAGGGACAGGAAATGACTTTTAAGATTGAAGCGGACTTGGACAATCTGAAGATCAAACTGAAGGAGGATAATTTGACCTTGTCCTCAGTAACGGTCACGGCACAGGAAAATAAAAGCGCTGCGACTACGACAAGAACAATGGAGAAACAAGCCATTGAACATTTACAAGTTGTTAACGCGACGGATATCTTGAGTTTGCTTCCCGGCGGACAGACAACAAAATCTTCTCTTACTGATGCTGCGGTAATTAGCCTTAGAGGGGATGCCGCTGTTTCAAACGGATTCGGTACGGCTGTCGTGATGGACGGAATAAGACTCTCCAATAATGGTTCCATGATGGGACAGGATGCAAGCGTAGCAACCAGCACTTATCAGGGTGTTGATACCAGATTTATTGCCGCTTCTAATATTGAGTCTGTAGAAGTCATTACCGGTGTTCCTTCCGTGGAATACGGGGACATGACGGCCGGCATGGTATTGATAAATACAAAAAAGGGAAAAACCCCGCTTACCACTACAATCTCTTTGAATCCGACAACAAAGCAATTTTCTGTAAGCAAGGGTTTTGAACTCAACAAGGATAGGGGTGTCATAAATGTTAATGTAGAATATGCGAAGGCGTTTAAAAATCCTGTCAGCCGTTATACTACATACTATAGGAACAATTATAGTTTGAATTATGTGAGGACTTTTAATAAGGAGGGGAGACCTCTTAGGTTAGATGTTACCGCTGCCGGCGGCTGGGCCAAGCAAAATGCGAAGCAGGACCCGGATGCTTATTCAAATACGTGGAGCAGGCAGAATCAAAACAATGTAAGATTTGGGGCGGACGTAAAATGGTTGATAAATTCTTCTTGGATTACCTCTTTGGAGGGGAAGACTTCTGTCAGTTATGAGGACGGCACCCAGAAGCAGAATGACTTTTATTCTACCGCAACTGTAACGCCCGGTTATCAGGCATTGGAAAACGGTTATTATGAAACAGGGTATCTTCCTACAAGTTACTATTATCTGACATCAGATGAGAGCAAACCTCTTGATATTGCCGCTGGCTTTAAAGCAACTTGGAATAGAAAATTTGGCAAGTTCAACAGCAATATGAAAATTGGATTTGACTGGACAAATTCCAGTAACCAGGGAAGTGGACTTACCCATGTTGTTACGGATTATAAGACGGGCATGTCATATTATGGATTATCTAAAAGTTCTTCAGCAAGGGATAGATCATACAAGGATATCCCTGCTTTGAACAATTTTTCCGCGTATTTAGAGGAGATAGCTTCTCTGCCGATTGGCAACACCACATTTACGGCCGTTGCAGGTTTGAGGGCAGAGAGACAAGTGATGCGGAGCATGGACTATAATAATCCCTCCGCACTCTCTCCAAGACTTAATCTGAAGTGGAGTATGGTAAGAGAAAAACGAAGCGGATTTTTAAGGGCGTTTGCATTTCGCGGAGCCTGGGGGCAGTTGGCCAAACTTCCCTCTCTTGGTATTTTGTATCCTCTTAATAACTATCGTGATATTTTGGTTTATTCAAAAAATTACGGGACAAACAATTATTACTATGTTGCCAACACACAGGTTTATAAAAATCAGACTAATTCAGATCTTAAATGGGCTACAAACAGGAATATTGAAATTGGATTTGACGTCAACCTTGGCGGCGTAAAAGTTTCTGCGATCTATTATAACAATAAAGCAAAGAATACTTATACCGTTACTCAGGATTACACTCCGTATGCTTATGTGAAAACAAACGAGCAGACGGCTATTCCCGCAAGACCACAATTTAGAGTTGATCCATCCAAAGGGGATATTTATGTTACGGACTTGGATAATGCCGGTGCGGGAGAGACGCTTATTCCAAAATCTTTGTACGACACTACCTTCGTAGCGAACATAAAGACCAATAATCTTTATCCTATTACAACAAAGGGAGTAGAGTTGACACTTGACTTTGGAACAATAAAACCGCTAAGAACTTCTATCATAGCTGATGCAAGATACACATATACCAAAGATATTGATACTAGACTTATGGAAGTTAATTATAATGGTCTTCCCCATTCCATTCTGGGCTCTCAGGGGCGTTCATACCAGTTTATCGGTTACTATATTGGTGGAACCAAGGATAATACGACATATAATGGTTCAAAAGAGGATGGGATAAGGGCCAACTTGACTTTTGTGACCCATATTCCGGAAATTCGTCTGACAATTTCTACGAGAATTGAGGGGGACTTTTATTCAAGGACAAAAAATCTGACCTATTATAATGGAAAAGAGTGGGCTTATCTTGTTGATGCGAACGGGAATAAAGTTTCCGGTTCCGTTTATGAGCAAAAGGAATATAGGACCGGCGTATGGCCTGTTGCCTACAAAACTTTTGACGGCACGGTGAAACCATTTACGGCCGTAGAAGCCGCTAACCCTGCTTATTCTTCTTTGATAGGAGGTTCAAACAATACCGTTACTTATATTACCGATGGACGGGGACCCTATTTCAGCGCCAATATCAGCATTACAAAAGAAATCGGGAAATACGCCTCAATATCTTTTTACGCCAATAACTGCACCAAAAGTATACATAGAGTAAGATATTGGGCTTCCGGTAATTACAGTATGATTTATCCGGCTTTCAGCTATGGTGCAACCTTAAGGCTTAATTTTTAATTGGGGTTAAGGAGACTCATAAAGAATAGAATATGAAAAAAATATTATTTTTTATCTCGATAGGTTTGCTGGTACTTTCCTCTTGCTCTGACCAGCTTGACAGGGCGGAGCACAATCCGTATGCAAGCGGCACAAAGAAACTTAATATCCAGTTGGTTTATCCGGAAAAGTATGCCTCCCTGCAACGTGAAGGTGTTACTGTAAAGGTGATAAATCCCTCTACCGGAGTGGAATATGATTTGACAACGAATTCGAACGGTGCTTGTTCTGCTGATCTTGAGTACGGCCTTTACAGAGTGTCGGTTTCAGATAAGGGGACTTCAGAGGCAGGAGCTATTCCATTGTTTAACAGAAGCATAGATGCGGTCAAACTGCAAGATACACTTTCGGGGGATGTGAGCATTTCACTGGACATGGCATTGTCTTATTCCAGTCAGGTTGTGATCAAGGAGATTTATTTTGCAGGTTGTACCAATCCTACGACCAATAAAAGTTATTATGCGGATGGCTATTTATCTGTTTATAACAATAGTGATCAGGTTGCTTATCTGGACAGCTTGTGTTTTGGATGTGCGGATTCCTACAATTCCCTTACAACTCAAAATCCGTGGAGTTATTTAAATACTGATGGACAGAGGGTTTTGAGGGACACTATCCCTATAATAGAGGCTGTCTGGCAATGGCCTGGAACAGGAAAATCGTTCCCTTTACAGCCGGGAGAATCCACTGTCCTTGTTTTCAGGGGTGCAATAGATCACACTATTCTTAATCCCAACTCTGTTGATCTAAGTAAATCAAGTTATTTTGTATGCTATGATACAAGATATACGAACAAGACATATCATCCGTCCCCTTCACCAAATCTTGCGGGACATTGGCTGAATCTTATTTGGAAACAGGGAACATCAAATGCGTACGCTTTTTCTATGGTATCCCCGACAGCACTGCTCTTTAAGATACAGGGGACAAGCGCGGAGAATTTTGTTAACAATCCAAGTAATAGGAGCCGTAAACCGGGAACTACCTCTGCACTGGAGTATATAATGGTACCCAATTCTTATGTTTTGGATGGAGTGGAAGTAATGAGCGCCACAACTCAGAACAAGAGACTTCCTGCGACAGTAGACGCATCCTATGTTTTATTTACTCAAGCTGCCAACGCGTACCAGGGACATTCGGTATACAGAGTTAAAGATAATGCCGCTACAGCCGCTGCGGGCGGACGGGTCGTTTTGATGGATACAAATAATTCCAGTGTGGACTTTACCATTAGCGATCACCAGTTAATTAAAGATGAGTAAGGAGGATTTAACATGAAAAGAATGAAAAAATTACTTGATTTTATTGCAGCCGCCTTATTTGTTTTAACTGTTTTTACAGTTAAAGCTCCCGCTCAAAATAATGTTAATATATCCTCTGCCAGGAAGCAGAAGATGCAGGATTCTATCTCCGTACTTAAACAGGTTTCAAAAATTGAAATTATACCCCTTAAAAGTGCATGGATTGTCGGAATGAATCCTTCCGGGCTTGTGGATATCCCAGTCGGTAACAATACGGGATTTTCTTATGTTGAATCTTATTTCAACTATAACAAGGGTGGATTCGTGAAATATTATGAATCTAGCAACAGCAATGATTATGGCTTTAAAACGGAATCCTATGCAAGAGTTAAAAAAGTTGCCATGCATGGTTTGATGGAGTATAGTAACTTCAGGGGTAACAATATGACCTTCAGTGGTGTCGTTGACCCAGAAAGGTTGACAAACTTTATTGCAGACACCGTTCCCGCTCCAAAGAGACAGGAGAACTATTCTGTTGAGGGGGGTATCGCCTTTAATGCAACTCCGTGGCTGGCTATTGGCGGAAGTGCCAGATTTGATGCTTCAAACATGGCGAAAATGAGAGATTTGAGACATGAAACCTCTTATGCTCATATTGACGTTAATTTTGGTGCGAAATATATCTCGGATAATGCTGAAGTCGGAGCGAGCTATTTCTACAGGAAGTATAATGAGAGTGTTAAGTATTCTCAAGTATCCGATGACAACAAAATTTTCACGGGCTATTGGTTCAAGGGACTGTTTTTTAATCTGCATGATGCATGGGATGCCACCAATCTTTATATGGAGGAAAGTCAGTACTTCATAGATAAGTATAATGGTATCAGCGGTCAGGTTGAGTTTAAATTTGACGATAAGGCCGGTGGCAAATGGCGTTTTTATAATGAATTTTCTTTTTACAAGAGACGCGGTCAGACCGGAGAGGGAGGAGAAGATCTATATTCCAAAAGTAACGGAAAGACTTTTACGTATACCGGAAAGTTAAGCTATGACAACGGTAATTTTGCCGATTATCTTACGCTGACAAGTGAATATGGGAGGATCTACAACAATGATGAGGTCTATGGTTACGAGACCGTTAACGGATTAAGAAGAGTCGTCAATTATGGAGAGGTGCAAATCTTTACAAAGAGAAGTTATGATTGCAATGTGGATTATAGAATTGCAATAGGCAAGGGTGACAGAAGAAAATTCAATCCGTCATGGGACATTGATATGGGATATGATTTTTCATCTAGGACTTCCAACAGCTCCTTCATACAGCCTTATTATTACACTCAAAACCTTAAGTTCAACGATTTCTATCTTAAACTGGGAAAAAATTTCATGTTCGAGAAGGGAATGGTAGACATTTATGCGGGTGGCAAGTGGAGCCATGGCTGGGGAAACATTCTTGACGAGCATTCGGCTCCTGGATTTAAAGGCACAGTCGCGACCGGAGAACCGGTACCCTACACGTACCTTCTTAATCGTGAATTTGAATATTATACGGCTAATAAAGGATTGTACAATTGCGGTTTAAGATATACAGCGTTTTTAAGCGGCAAGGTTAAAGGCAGCCTTTATTTTGATGCTTCCTATACTCATTTACATGGTAAGGATATTGTTTATGCAGAAGGAAGCAACTCAGGAATATTTATGGCCAGAGTGGGATTCAATTTTTAGGAGGTTCGATTATAATTACATTAAAGCGGCCGGCAATTTGCTGACCGCTTTTTTATTACTACTTTTGGCCAATAATTTTTAGAAATATACAATGCGTAAAATCTTAATTCTTATAACACTTTGTGTGTTAAGTTTTTCTGTGACCGCCAGGGCTGACGGCGGAATGTGGCTTGTCAATGACATTAATTCCCAGCTTTATGGATTGATGAGAAAGGCGGGTATTAAAATAACCCCTGCTCAAATTTATTCTGATTCTCAGTATCATGGAGGCATATACAAAAGAGGGACGTCTTTAAAAGATGCCGTTGTCGCTCTTAACGGAGGTGAATGTAGCGGCAGTATTA
>DAONEN010000055.1:0-8998 GCA_035403105.1 Candidatus Egerieousia sp.
TAAACCCTACCGCTACTTTTGACTCCGTGAGAGTAAGAAAATTGGAGAACCGCTTCTTTATAAAAATGCAGCCATGGAGCAAAGATGCAATAGTCTCCAATGTCAACGGAGGTATTGGACACCAGCTGCTTAAAATATACGGGTTCAAACAAGACTATTTCCTGACCGGTCATAAGAGCACAAATGAAAATAACCTATATGCATATTTTGGAGCGGAAGGAAAATTCAGAAAATACTTTCTGTGGAATGCGCTAGGCAAAATTGACTTTGCCGGCTATTACAAAGGCAATTACAACGTTGACGCCATGATGAGATTTTCATCCTGGGCTATTAAAGAAGGCATTCACTTTACGGCAAAATTCCACAGTTCATTAAAGACTCCAAGTTATTACTATGATAACTACTACTCCAACCACTATAAGTGGAGCAATAATTTTAGTAAAATTTCAGAGACTAAAATAGAGGCGCTGCTTCAGATTCCGCACTGGAATTTGGAGGCATCGTTTGGATACGCTCTTCTAAACAAGAACATTTATCTGGATACCCTTGGCATGCCGCAACAGAACGGTTCTGCAATGAGCGTTATAAACGGCTACATATCAAAGAATTTCAAAGCAGGCATATTCCACTTTGACAATAAAGTTTTATTCCAGATATCATCAGACGATAATGTTTTGCCTCTTCCAAAATTGGCTCTGAACGGAAGATATTACGTTCAGTTCTATGCCGTCAAAAACGTTTTAAACGTTCAGATAGGAGCTAACGTAACTTATTATACAAAGTATTACGCCCAGGCCTATTCACCGGCCCTTGGAATGTTCTACAATCAAACAGATTACAAGACCGGCGCATGTCCATACATTGACCCTTTCATCAATCTGCAATGGAAACGCGCATGTTTCTTTGTCAAATATGAAAATGCCGCAATGGGCTGGCCCAACAGCGATTACTTCTCTGCGTACAGATATTTGAGACCTCAGCACGCCCTTAAAATCGGGCTGTTCTGGCCGTTCTATATAAAATAACATCCGCCGCAAAAAGCGGATTAAACAACTGTCGTGAGGCAGATTAAAGACATATATGAAGATAACGAGCTTGTCAAAAGATTTGAAAAGCTGAGCGCCAGGCGTAAAAATCTGCTACGTGTGAGCGTAGCATTTCTTATTGTCTTGCTGATTGTTTTTTTGCCAAAATGGAAGCTGATTCAGAACCATGACATTTCCATTTCTCCCAAAATGCTAACGGGAGACACTATCAACTGTACCATTATGATTGACAGCAAAATAAACACGGGAAAACCATCCATAAGATATGCTTATGAGATGGTTTCTGCATTTAATAGACAACAGCAATGCACTGTAAATATGAGCGTTAGTCCAAACTCGGATTCCCTTTGGAGAAATTTGAGAGACGGAGCAATTGATATTATTGTATTCAACGACAGCGACTCTATCCCGGGGGATTATGCAGATGACATTATTACCAGCCTTCCCGTTAACAATACAGACCTTGACGATTTTGAAGTTGTATGTGTCTCCAGTTATGAAAACGAAAAAATCATAGATGCTGTAAATTTCTGGTTCTCACACTTTAAACAGACTTATGAATACAAGCGTCTGTATGAAAAATATCATCAGAAACATTCTGTTTTTAGACGCATCAGAAAATACGGCAACATGATGGCCCCAATGACCAGATATCAAATTTCCCCTTATGACAACATTGTAAAAAAATACAGCAAGGAGATTGGATGGGATTGGAGGCTTGTCTCAGCTTTAATTTACCAGGAGTCAAAGTTTAATTCACACGTAATTTCTTCCGGCGGTGCGGTAGGTCTGATGCAGGTTAAAGAGAGCACTGCAAGAAAGCACGGAGTGAGCAACGTTTATAATCCTGAGATGAATATCAAAGCCGGCACCCGCGTGCTTGGAAAGCTCTACGGAATGTATGCCGCAAAAGGCATTAAAGGAGCTGATTTAGTGCAAATTACATTAGCAGCATACAATGCCGGAGATGGCCGCATGTCTCAATGTATGACCGTTGCAAAGAGCGAGGGAAAAGATCCGCGCAGCTGGTCGGACATTTCAGAAATTCTTCCTCTTATGAGAGGAGGTTACAGCAATGAAGGAGTCAGCGTTGGCTCTTTTAGCGGACGCACAATGGTCAGGCACGTAAACATAGTAATGCAACAGTATGACTATTACAAACGTACAGTTGTAGAGTAAAGTTTTGAGTAATTATTTAACCGTCAAAGTCTTGGCGGGAGAAATCTTAGAAATAAATCTGCAAGGAATCATCAAGATTAGCATGATGACAGCAAAGCACATAACATCAATTATTACAACCGTGCCGACCGTCAGATGAATAGGAACAAATTTTACAAAATAATTATCGGGGTTAAGAGAAATAATCTTGTACTTCCACTGAGCCCAGCACAAACCCGCAGCTATTAAAGTGCCAAACAGCAACCCTTTAAGAACAATAAGAGAGGTCTTTGCCAGAAAAATCCCGGCAATATTTCTATCCTTCATTCCCATTGCCTTGAACAATCCTATGTGAGAAATATTTTCAAACAAGATTATCAGAATGCCGGATACCATATTAAAGCCGGCCACGGCAATCATCAGAACCAAAATTATAAGTACGTTTAAATCAAGAAGATGCAGCCAGTCAAAAAGCGTAAACATATTATCTTTTACACTAGTAACAGATACTGCATTACTTCCGTTTTCCAAATTATCATATATTGTTTTAATGACAATATCCTTTCTCTGCTGCAGCAATTTTTCATTGTGCTCTTTAAAAAGAATCTCATACGTACTCACTTCTCCCTTTGTCCAGCCGTTAAGCTCCCTCACGGTTTTGGCATTTGCAAGAACGAACAACTTATCATAATCTTCTAGCTGCGCAGAGTAAACTCCGGATATTTTAAATCTTCTAACTTGTATTGCATCCCCAATGAAATACATTGTCATCTTCTCCCCCGCCTTTAACAACAGCATATCCGCCAGCCTCTTGGAAATCATCACTTCATCACTATCCTTGACCGGCAGCTTCCCCTGCAGCATCGTACTTTTAAAAAATGTCCAGTCATAAGTTGAGTCAACCCCCTTTAAAACTACCCCTTGAATTTGGTCATCTGTTTTAATAAGCCCCGGACGATAAGCAGTTCCCTGCACGGCCTTAACAAACGGCAGCGCAGCAATTTTATTTATGCAAGTCAACGGCTGTATAGAATAAAGTTCTGCATTATTATCGGAGTTGCTTTCCAGCCCGGGAGGAGTTACAACTAGATCCCCCGTAAAACCTATTGCATTATTTATCAACTCCTTACGGAATCCACCGGAGACGGAAACTGCAATAATAATAGTTATAACGCTGATAGCAACAGACACGGAGGCAATTACATTGCTAATGCCGCTAAGCCTGTTGTGCTTGTTTTCCTTTTTGCCCAGTCGCCCGGCAATGTACCAGCTTAAACTCATCTGTATTGCAAATCAAAAAATAGTTTATAATTTTGTCCCCGCATGCGGGGCTAGCTCAGTTGGTAGAGCATCAGCTTCCCAAGCTGAGGGTCGCGAGTTCGAATCTCGTGTCCCGCTCCAAAAACCGGTCAATCAACAGATTGACCGGTTTTTACTTTAAATTCACTTTACAAGTGTATCAAGTACAAGTTTGATTAATTTGTCTATATAAGGTTCATAATCTGTTATAGCCTCTTTCCTGTAGCGGTTTGCAATTATACAACAAACTGTACCAGCGTTGTGTCCCATTTGTTTTGCAAATCCTGCAATTGCAGAACCCTCCATCTCATAATTAGTTACGCGATATCCGTTAAAATTAAATGATTCAAATTTTTTGTTCATCTCAGGCATAACTATCGGGAGCCTTAAGACTCTGCCTTGAGGTCCAAAAAATCCCGGAGCTGAAATGGTCATTCCTTTTATAGTTATATCTTTAAACATATCAATAAGTCCCTGGGAATTCTTCACAAAATACGGACGTGCAAGATATTTATTCCAATCCATGTGCTGAATAAGAGCCTCTTCCATATCACGTTCTGTAACATTATCCCTGTCTGCATACCAATTCAAAAGACCATCACAACCAATTGATATGTGGGAGAATACATATGAGCCAAGAGGAATGTCCGGTTGTAATGCTCCGCTGGTTCCTATTCTCAAAAGTGTAAGAGAGCGTTTTTTCTCTTTAACACTCCTTGTATTGAAATCTATATTTGCAACTGCATCAAGTTCATTCATGACAATATCTATGTTGTCAGTTCCAATACCGGTAGAAAGCACCGTTATTCTTTTATTTTTGTATGTGCCTGTAGTTGAGATAAATTCACGATTCTGATTTGTGAATTCTATATTGCTCATATACTTGGAAATCATCCCAACTCTTCCGGGATCGCCAACAAGCAATACCGTATCTGCAAGTTGTGACGGTTTAAGATGAATGTGATAAATGGAACCGTCTGCATTAAGCATTAGTTCCGATGCTGCTATAATATCCATAATTCTTTATTTTATATTCTAATTAATGTGCCTGTTTATTCTTTATAAACAGTCTCAAAGATAACATTTTTTGCCTACTTTTGCGGCGTTATGAAGCACGGGAATCAATTCGGACTTATACTTGCGGCGGTCATTTTGCTATGCATAATGTACTTCAGTTCTGTGATTACAGGCTATGCCCCATTTTTAATTTTACTGATTGCGGCAACTGCAATCTCTTTTATCTCATTGTTTCTTGTTCACCACAGAATGCTTCAGATAAGATTTTCAATCTTTAATGCTGTAATATTGCTGGCATTCCAGTGCTGGCTTGCCTATGCTTTCTTTACCAGACCTGTCGGAGCAAGGTTTCCCATAACAGCCGTATTCCCAATTATTTGCGCAATTCTTACTTTTCTTGCAATACATGACATTGCAACTGATGAAGCAACGGTCAGAACAGTTGACGCCATCAAAAAAATGAAGAAAAACAGGAAAAAATAATCCTGCTTTCTGCACTGCAATGTGATGCAAAATAAAATACAATTGAATTACTTCTTTGTGCAGTATTTGCCTATAACGCTATATGCATCCTGAATGCCAAGCTCTCCGGCCTTTGACAAATCCAGACATCCCTTCTCTTTGTCTTTCAAGAATATAAGGACAAGTCCACGGTTATAATAAGCCTCCCCCATCAACGGATAAAGCTGAATTGCCTTGGTGTATTGCTGTATAGATTCAGGAAGGTCATTTGACAGGCAGTAAAGATTTCCCAAGTTGTAGTAAGTATACGGAAACTCCGGCATCAGCTGCGTCGCCTTAACCATATCATGAATTGCAGGAGTATAATCATAATTTGCATATCTATCTTGTACTCTGGCTCTTGCTGTCCTGGAATTATCCAGCGTCAGCACCTGAACATTTGTCTCCATAGAGGAAATAAAATCTATCATCTCCGCCTGCAGTGCGCCGCGATTTATATAGTAGAACGTCTGATCCGGCTCATTTTCAATGGCTTTATCATAATCCGCCAACGCCTCGTTAAAGTGGTTGTTGTAACCTGCAATCAAAGCCTGACTAAACATCAGCCTCCCGACAGATACATCATTTTTCTTTCCGCTCCCATCTGACAGCGCAGAAATTTTTTCTCTGATCTCTTTCTCAAAATTATTTGTGCTGATAGAATTTTCATCCTTGCTGGTCTGCTTTATTGGCATAATCTCAACAGGAATTGCTGCTGAATATTCAAACTCAGTCATCTTGGGATTCTCATATCTGCGTTCAAGCGCCATTGCCACCTTCTGTTTTTCAACTATATTAAACTTATAAAGGGGCTTAAGCCTTATGTCCACATCTCTGTATTGCAACAGCTCGTTATTGGAAAAATCCTTCTTTGCAAAATCTGTATCAAGCGCAATCAGCTGGTCAAACTTCTTTGTAGTATCCGCAAAATTTCTATATCCGGTACTGTCGCGAGTTTTATAACGATACTCCATGACTTTTGCATTGGCTATCCTTTCATCCTGTCTTGAAGAGTTATACTGGCCCAGCTGAGCCTTTGCATACGCGCGATTCATGTAAGCCTTTGCAAAATCGGGATAGAGATTGATAGCCTGCGAATAATCATTCATAGCATCTCTGTATCTGTGCAACGCAAGATATACTCCCGCCCTGTTAAAGTATGCAAGCACGTTATTTGGATTCACTGCAATTACTCTGTCATAATCATCCGCAGCGTTGTTATAATCACCTATCTGTGACCTAATTATAGCTCTGTTGTAAAGTGTCAGCGCATTGCCGGGCTCCTCCAGCAAAACTTTATTTAAATCTCCAAGCGCACCTTTGATATCCTTTCTTTCAAACTTAATCAGCGCTCTGTTGAAATATGCAAATGTGTTTGTTGAGTCAAGAGAAATTGCCTTGTTCAAATCTTTTATTGCATCATCCTGCTTGCTCGTCATTGAATAAATTCTGGAACGTCGGACATAACCTTCCGGGTCAAACATATTTAGATTAATGGCTGTATTATAGTCATTTAGAGCCTTTGTGGTATCTCCTAAAAAGAGATATGACGCACCTCTGTTCAGATACGCATCCGCCTCTTTTGGCTCCGCCTTTATGAATCTGTTAAAGTCAGAAATTGCCTTCTCAAATTGCTGAGAAAGAAAATATGTAACACCTCGGCTAAAGTAGAGACCCGTGTAGCTTGGACGCAAATCTACTGCCTCCGCCAGATCTTTTAATGCAAGCTCATATTTACCTGTCCTGCTTAACGTTATAGCTCTGTAATGATATGCGGGAGTATAGATTGGGTTTAACTTTAATGACTTATCAAAATCTTTCTCCGCACCCGCAAAATCTCCAAGATTATACTTTGCAATTCCGCGGAAAAAATAGGCATCATAAAGCGTGCTGTCCAAACGGACAAGAACATTAAAATTATCTATCGCGGAGGAATACTTGCCATCAATCAAAAGCTCACGTCCTCTATAAAAAAACTGGTCAATATCATATTGCGCCCTGGAAACCAACGGGATACATACGAGTGCAAAAACTATTGCAATCGTCCTCAAACTTTTTGCACCGGTAAAATGTCTCATATTATAATCTATTAATGCCCGGAAAATAACCTCCCTTTATCTCTTAATCTTTCTTAACACAGAAAATAGCTGTCTCTGTCTAATTTACTCCTATTTACCTGCGCCGGAAAATTTCTTAACAACCTTCTTGCTCACATTTTTATTAACCTTCTTCACCGTCCTCATCAGCGCCCTGCTGTTTCTTTTTTTAATGTTGCGGCTAATCCTTTGAGTCCATCTTGTCTCCGTTCCGCCAAGCCATTTAGGACGCGGGATTTTTTTCATAAGAGACTGAATAACAGTCGCTCTATAACGCACATATCTGGATGGTCTGTCCGAATGCATTATCAGAGGATTAGGCAGAGTTGCAGCAATAAGAGCGCACTGTCTTCTGGTCAGATTTTCTGCACTTGTACTAAACAAATGCTGTGCCGCAGCCTCAGCGCCAAAGATACCTTTCCCCATCTCCGCAACATTCAAATAGACCTCCATTATCCTTCGCTTGCCCCAGATTCCCTCTATAAGCAAAGTAAAGTAGGCCTCCAAACCCTTTCTTAACCAGGTTCTTCCGGGAAGAAGGAAAACATTTTTGGCAGTCTGTTGGGATATCGTACTTGCCCCTCTAAATGAATTGCCCTCTGCATTTGTGGTAATGGCATTGTTAATCTCCACAAAATCAAAACCCCAGTGGCTGAGGAATCTGCTGTCCTCTCCCGCCATAACCGCCATCCCCATGCTGTTGGAAACATGCTTCAAAGATTTCCAAGTTTTGTAAGTGTGATACTTACTATCTCCCACATTTACAATACTTTTCTGAATCATCACAGGAGTCACCCACACCGGCACCCACTTAAGCACAAGCACTAGCCCAATTGTAATCCCAATGAACCACAACGGAATAGTAATAAATAATGTTTTAAGGCAACCGCTTCTTTTTCTTACTTTCATGAAAATAGAGTATTTTCGCAATCGCAAATATACAATTTTAACTGTAGAGAATGATGAAACACGTTTTGGCAATTACACTCCTTGCGTCACTTTTGTGCAGCGCGCAAGTCCACAGCCAAACCTTTCATATTACATTTTTATCTCCCGACAGTTATTCTTCAATCGCCAGACTTTCAGCTGCAATATCTGACACAACATCAGCATCAGCATTACCCTTATATTCTGCATGTTATCCTGATACCCCACTCTCCTTAATTTCACAGTATGGAGCACGCTGGTGCATAACAGCACTTGCAAGCAAAGAGGCTGCGGGCAGAGCCACCGGCACAGACGGCATTGCATACGCCCGCAATTATATAATTGACAGATATTTGCAGGCAGGTATAAAACCTTGGAACCGCAATAATAACCTATGGAACGGCGCTTATGCTCACGGCTTTTACTTCTATACAAAGAGCGGAATGAAACTGCTAGGGGCAAACGTAATCGGCTATATTCCATCACGTTCCAGCAGCAAAGAGTGGATTGTAATAGGCGCACACTATGACCATTTGGGAACTATCGGGGACAAAATTTATTACGGCGCAGATGATAATGCCTCCGGCGTTGCTGTATTGCTTGAGCTTGCAAACGCTTTTGGCTCAGCATATAAGAGAAACATGCTGCCGGAGAAGAACATTCTGTTCATTGCCATAGACGGCAAAGAATTTAACCGCGCAGGAAGTTTGGAGTTTGTAAGAAACGGTGGAATTCACCCAGGCGATATTTCTTTGATGATTAATCTGGACCAAATTGGAAGCACTCTTGAACCTCCGGGAAAATCAAAAGATTACATACTCATACTTGGCAAGGAAAAAGTGGATTCAGCCGTCGCGAAGAAAATAAATTACCTCAACTCCGCATACGGGCTGAACCTGGATTTGGACTACACATTTTACGGGAGCAAATCATTCTACAAAATTTTCTCCGGTC
>DAONEN010000056.1:0-1967 GCA_035403105.1 Candidatus Egerieousia sp.
ATCATAAATACAAGCAGTATTTTCCAAAACCATTTTACCCAAATCTCATAAGGAATTTTTGCAATTCCAAGCGCGCCCATAAGAACGGCTGAAGTTGGAGTTATCATATTTGTGAAGCCGTCGCCAAACTGAAAAGCCATAACAGTTGCCTGTCGCGACAGACCTATTACATCTGAGAATGGTGCCATAATCGGCATTGTAAGAGCAGCTTTGGCAGATCCTGAAGGGATGAATATGTTAATAACAGTTTGTATAAGGTACATAATTGAAACTGTCCCACCTTTGCCCGTACCTTGCATGGAATTAGAGAGAGAATAAAGAATGGTGTCCATTATTTTTCCCTCAGAAAGAACTTGAATAATTCCGCCGGCAAGACCTACAATCAATGCGGCTGTCAGAATATCCTTTGCCCCAGCAATAAATTCTTTTGCTATGGTATTTCCACCAGAGCCCATTGCAATTCCGGAAACAATTCCCATTGCCAAAAACAGCGCAGAAAGTTCTGTGATATACCACCCGTAGCCAAGTACTCCCACTATCAGGAATATAATTGTAAATGCCAGCACGTCAAGAATATAAAACAAATATGATTTGCGCAATGTGAAGTATCCGGACAGTGCATAAACTATAGTCAAAATAGGAAGACAAATAAACGTGGTTTCTGCCTTGCCGACAGAAATTGTTGTCTTTGGATGCAGGCAAGAAAAGATAATCAGCACAACCGTCGTGATAATAAAAATAATCCACGCCGAGACGGGAGTCTTTTTTGCAAAATCCGTGTTTACACTCTCCGTTCCTCTTTTTCTCCAATAATCATCAAGTTGATACATTGGAGAAAAGCGCGGATTTTTCTTTACTTTGCTTGCATAAATGAGTGTAAATGAGATAATAAGAGTGGTCAGTATCAGCCATACAAGCATTCTGTACTCAAAGCCGGAAAACATTGGAAGTCCGGATAGTCCCTGAGCAATTCCAATTGTAAAAGGATTGAAAATTGCCCCGGAAAAACCCACGTGTGCTGCAACATATACCATAAGCAGGCCTGTGATGGAATCATAACCCATTGATATTGCCAGCGGTACAAAGATAATTACAAAAGCGAGCGTCTCCTCGCTCATTCCAAAAACAGCTCCAAAGATGCTGAAAATTGTCATAGATAAAATGATGACAATATTGTTCACACCTATTTTTTTAAGCAGCTTATGCTTTTCAAAATCTTTAGATTTCTTTAAAAATGAGAGTATTCCAAAATCTATTGCACGGCTGCTGTTCATAATTTGAAAAGCTCCGCCAATTATCAGCACAAAAGCAATGATTCCCGCCTGCTTCTTAAACCCCTCAAGCAGAGAGCCAAAGATCTGCCATGTTTGAGGCGCCTGAATAACATGATGATAAGAACCATTAACTATAACGTCTCTCTCTGCACCGTTAACTGTTACTGTCTGATGACCATACTCCCCAGCCGGAACAAACCAAGTAAGTATGCCGCAGAACAAAATCATTGCACTTATTATGACAAAGGTATGCGGTATTTTTTTTAAGCCGGCCATTTACAACTGTTTAATGAATAATTACTTACAAATTTACAAATTATATGTATCCCCAGGATATAGAATTGTCAACTTAAAACTCTTTGCATGCCCCTTTCCCGCAACAGCTTTATATGGTTCAAACAGCATTACATTACTGTTTCCTATAACCTCAATAGTACTGTTAGGTTTTACGACAACTGCAGACTCCTCATCAATACCAATTCCTCTATAATTCGGATGGTCAAGCAAAACATTAATTAATCTGACCTGCCTGCGCCTTGTTATAAAATGCTGATCTACAATTATATTGTTTAAGAAACCAAAACCTTTTGCAATCTCTACATCATTATGTCTGATATAGTTGAACTCATGTGAATCGTCTGTAGTATCGGTAATACTCCTGCCTGTCAGCATAATGCGGCTCATTATTGCAGC
>DAONEN010000056.1:2067-4635 GCA_035403105.1 Candidatus Egerieousia sp.
AAACCACATTGGTTCCAACGCCGCCTTTAATAATTCCAATATTTGCGGTCTCCTTATCTCCAAGGCGTCCAAACGGAAAATGAGTCATTGCCTCAGCCGCTATCATAATTGCGTTTATTCCTTTCTCAGGAGAAATGCCTGCATGAGAGGCTTTTCCCCTTATGACAAACTCAAAATCTATAAGACCGCAAGTCTCTGATACAAAGCATGCCGGGCTCATAAAAGAATCAAATGTAAATCCATACTTAATTCCCGGAGCCGGCTTATACGTAACGGATCCAGCCATAGATGTCTCCTCGCACACCGTAAAAAGCAAAGTGCACGGCAATAATTTTTTACTCTCGACAGCTTTCTCCAAAGCAAAAAGAATAGACGAGAGTCCGCCTCTGTCATCTACTCCAAGAGGAGTGGTCCCGTCTGAAGTAATTCTATCGGGAAGAAATTGATGCTTCAAATTTTTTGTGGATCTAGGAGTATCCATGTGGGCTGCAAGAAAAAACTCTCCGCCCCCCATAACGGGCACTATTACATTCCCGGTGTTTCCCATTGACAATTTATCCGCATCATCTCTGTAACAATTTAATCCTAAATTTTTTACAAAGCGTTCAATATAATCGGCAACGGGTGCTTCGCTCCCGGAAACTGCATCAATAGATGTCAGTTCTACAAAAATCTGTTTTAATCTATCATCTAACATTATGAATATATTAATTATCGTCCAAAAATCTTAACGTTCTTTAACTCAATATAATAACAATCGGTACAGTTTCCGTGAACAAACCCCACATATACTGTTTTACCCTTATATGCCGTGATATCAATTGTCTCTGTTTTAAAGTCCGCATAAGAAGAATCAAGTGCTGTCCAATCTCTAAGAATTGTCGCATTGCGGCAGTTGTCAATTGTTATTGGTGATTCAGAAATGATTACACGGTAATTTTCTTCCGGATAATCACTGTCGCCCGCTGCAAGTTCAAATGTCATGTAAGCATTATCAGTGGTTTTGCCTACGGTAACAGCTGGTGATACTAAATAGTTTTCCGGTTTTACGGCTCCCACACCTCCGGAAATATAAGAGTCTGAAGTTGCCGCTCCGTCATACCAGTTCCACTTGTGCCCATCTCCGTCTTTATCTATATTTGTCCAAGTATCAGGGATTTCAGAAGCAAATGATTCTTGGAAATAATAAATTATATCGGGAGAAAGAGTATATTTTAATATTGAATTGGGCTTATTAACTTTTGTGTCTTCTGAATCTTTAAGCACAACATAAAAATTATTGCCCGCTTTTTTCTTCATGTTAATCTTTATATATCCAAAATATTTGTCTTTTGGTATAATTAAGCTTCCTGTCATCGTAGATGCAGAGAATGTAGAAGTGCCGCTTGCCTCTATTGTATAATCCGTTCCGTATGTTGCCGTTGAGTACACAGTATCAACAAGTGCTGCGCTTTTCCCGCTTGGAACACTCTCAACATATTTATCTTCATCCGTTAAATAATATAGTTGCTTTACAACCTCATAGTTTACGGTCACATTTGAAGTTGAATGTGCAACAAGCTGAATACAAATAGAATCTGCGCCTATTTTAGAATTCTCTTTTTGATAAATATTACTTGTAGTGGACTGGTTATTTTCAGATGCGCTGAATTCAAAGTATTGAGGGCCTTTATATGTCCAGTCCTGCTTCTGACAAGAAGACATTACAAAAGCAACCATCAAGATTAAGTATATGCTAATTATTAATTTTTTCATGATAATTAATTTTTAATATTCTTAATAATTCTGCCTATTAATAACCCGGATTGTTAACAAGTGCCTTATTTACATCAAGTTCTGACGTGCTTATTGGTGCCACAACCCTGTAATCATCATAAGGGACTGTAGCTAAGCCATTTGGTCTTGTAATATCCATGCCAAGCCTTTTCATGTCAAAAAATCTGTGGCCCTCAAAGGCAAGCTCAATTCTCCTTTGCAGAAGAATTTCTGTAAGCAGCTGAGAATTAACTGCTGTTGCATCTCCTATGCCCCTTTTGTTTCTCAACGCATTTACGTCTGCTCTTGCATTAGTATAATCCTCTTTGTGAGCATAAGCTTCCGCTCTATTTAGGTAAATCTCTGAAATTCTTAAAAGGGGAACATCATCAAGTCCAAACGTTCCGCCCCAACTATTAAACTTAGTTGTCCACCACAAATTTTGTCCGTTGTAATGAACCTTTCTAAGAGCAGTAAATCTTATATCATTTTTTTGGTCAATTAGATTTACAAAATCCTCTGTTACAGATAATTGAGCGTCTCCTGCGCCTATGCCGTCTCCATATCCATCCGAGTCTCTGACTCCGTCATCAACAGTGCCATAGGCAGAATGCAAAGAAGAGGAAGCCAAATTTTCAGAAGTTGTGTAGTGAAGCTGCCAAAGGGACTCTTCTCCCTTTGAGAAGATATCAGTGTAGGTTCCGCCATACATGCTTACGGATGAATTCTTGATAACATAGGTTGCGGCTTCAATAGTGTTTGTCCAATCTCCCATGTATAAATATACCCTTGACAATAAAGCCTTTGCAGAAA
>DAONEN010000056.1:4735-8988 GCA_035403105.1 Candidatus Egerieousia sp.
TTTGTCCAATCTCCCATGTATAAATATACCCTTGACAATAAAGCCTTTGCAGAAATAGCAGAAGCTCTGTAAGGGAAATTGCTTCCGTCATTGCCATTTAAATAAGTGAATGAGTTTGTCAAATCCTGCACTATTTGAGCCCATACAGCATCAACGGTAGCCCTTGATACTGAGGCATGTTCCGTAATATTGCCGGAAGAGTTGAAAAACGGTTCAGTAATAAGAGGTACGCAAAGATTAAAGTCTGAAACTAAATGACCAGGTACTCTTGCATAAATTATTGCAAGATAAAAATAATCATACGCTCTTAAAAAGAGAGCCTCGCCCTCCAACGCCTTTACGCTGTTGGTCTGCTCTAGATTCTTCAAATAATAAATGGCCTCATTTAGAGATTCTATCTGCCGATATGCGGATTCCCAAATATCAAGATTGTAGCGCGGCTGGAAATAATATTGCTCCACATATTTTGTTGCTCCAGGGGAAGGCCAAAAATTATCGCCAAGCGCATCTGGCGTACATATCATATCTCTGCCTGCAAACAAAGGATCCTGCATCATGTCATAAACTCCTATAATCAGGCTTTTGCATCCTTCCTCCGTTTTAATCTTACCTTGCGGAAGAGCATGCTTGGTATTTATATCAAGCAATGAATTACATGAACTCAGCGTCACAAGCGACAAAGCCGTAATAAAAAATATTTTTAATGTTTTCATCTCTTTGTCAATTAAAAGTTAATTTTTACACCTATGCTATAACTCTTGGACTGAGGATATATTCCTCTGTCATTCCCTACAGATTCCGGATCATACCCCTGATAAGGCGTTGTCGTCCAAAGGTTGTACGCGTTTAAGAAAAATTGAGCACTCGTTAGCTTAAGCTTTTTTACAAGCTTGTCCGGAACGTTATAACTTAACGTAACATCCTTAAGCTTAATAAAATCCGTGGATTCATAAATTAGGCTCATTCCAGTATCTCCGTTATTATCATACTTCATTGGATTGCCCGGATAAGTCCCGTTGTAAACCGGTTTAGGAACCCATGTAACATCTCCTGGCTGCTTCCAATACTTGTAGTAAACATCTTTTAGCAAATTGTTATCTGCCGCCTGCCCAATAAGAACAGTCTTATCACTCCAATACTTAACAGCTCCGCGCTGAAACTGGAAGAAAAAAGTAAGGGTAAGATTCTTCCAAGAAACAGTATTTTCCAATCCTCCAAAGAAAGTTGGATCCGCGCCCTTTGTCCAAGACCTATCGGCAAGAGTGGGATTATATGTTATATAACCGTCTTTATCATAATACATTGGACGTCCGTCTGATGCATTAACGCCTGCCCATTTGTAAACATACTCTGCGGTAACAGGCTTACCAACTTTATAGTTACCAATCTGGTCAAGGCCGTCCTGCAGTTTTGTAATAGAATTTTTACAGAAAGATAAATTCAAAGAGGTTTGCCATTTTAAATTATCCGTTTCAAAATTAACCGTATTTATCTGTATATCAAGTCCCACATTCTTTACACCTCCCATATTGAAAGGTATTTGGCTATATCCCGTTGTCTGAGGAATTGTTCTGTAGTACAGCAGGTCTTTTGTATCATCGCGATAGACATCTAAATCTATATTTATTTTGTCTTTTAAGAATCCCGCAGTCAAGCCAACATTTTTAGAATGTTTCTTTTCCCATGACAATTTTTGGTTGCCTATAGATGTAGAAACAATGCCGGCAATTCCGTTATAAGCGTAACCACCTTCATACAAGCGAGATGCAACATAATCTCCAATATTCGCATTTCCAGTAACACCATAGCTTGCTCTCAATTTTAGATCACTAATCCAATCAGCATTCTTCATAAAATCCTCCTCCTTCATTCTCCATGCAAAAGAGATAGAAGGAAACCACCCCCATTTATTATCTGAACCAAATCTTGACGAGCCGTCATATCTGACTGTAGCATTGAAAATATATTTATCCTTAATAGTATATCCTAGCCTTGCAAAGCAGCCAGCCATTTTCCACTCAGAATAGGACTCTGCCGCAAGAATTGGGGTAGAGGCACTGCTTAAAAGTTTAAGCTCTGGATTGGACACTCCGTTTGCAGTGGAACCAGTCATATGGTATTTATAATCTATATATGAAAATCCGGCAACTGCATTAAACCTATTGCCCAAAATAGTGGCATTATACGTAAGCACCTGCTCCGTCTGAAACTTGTTAATATCAGTAGAATACGCAGAAACTTGCCCATTAACCCTAGCTCCGAGCCTTGTTCTTGGATCACTATATTGGTGTTCTTGCATCCAAGTCATATCAAAATTATAGCTGCTCTTAAATTCAAGGCCTTTAATAATCTTAAACGTTAAATCATTTGCAGACAATAAATTGGATGACTTGCCGCTGTACTCGTTAAGCTCCATCATCTGAGGAATATTGTACAAGTAATAACCATACGCAAGATCTGTCAAATAACTGCCATCAGAATTTCTTGGTGAAACACCAGGCAGCAAAAACATAGCCGTTCTTGCAGGATTATAAGCACCGGCAGTAGGCGCTTGGTTATAATTATTTTTGCTAAAGGTATTATTGGTATTTAGTGTAAGCCAAGGGGTTATCTCATGAGTTAAATTAACTCTGCCGGTTGCTCTGTCATAGTCCGTATGTTTAATAATACCATCCGTCACATTATAGTTGCCGGAGACATAGAACTTTGTTTTATCAGTGCCTCCGGAAACATTAACCTCATAATTGCTAACCTTTGCCGTCCTAAAAATCTCTTTATACCAATCTGTTGTGGGCGCCTTTGAGTATCCGTCATCGCCCCAGCCAAAACTCTTAAAAAGATCCAGCTGAGTCAGGTAATTATTTGTTCCATAATAGTCATCATAATTTTTATACTCAAGCAAAGCAAATTCTGCCCATTGTTTTCCATTCATTACCGGCACTTTGCGTGCTATTTGCTGAATCCCGACAGTTGCATTAAAAGATACTTTTGTGCTGCCGGCTGCCCCTTTTTTTGTGGTAATTATCACAACTCCGTTTGCAGCCTGAGCTCCATAAATTGAGGCCGAGGCTCCATCCTTTAAAACACTTATAGACTCTATATCATCTGGATTTATTCCGCCCATCGCATTTGCGTTAGTAATAACGTTGGTGGTTTGTGAACCATTGGCAATTTGCACTCCATCAACTATATACAATGGCTGCGTATCTGCATTGATAGACCCCCTTCCTCTAATATTAATGGAAAAAGAGGAACCTGGAATACCGGATGTAGAAGTAATCTGAACACCGGAAACTTTTCCTTCAATTGCTTTTTCAAATGCAGCTGTATTAGACTTTGCAATCTCAGAAGATGTTACATTTTGAATAGAACCTGCAATATCCTTTTTCTTTACAGAGCCGTATCCGACTACAACAATCTGTTCTAACTCATTTTTTTCTTCTTGCATCACAACGTTTACCATGTCCCTGCCGTTAACAGCGATATCTTGCTGTTTCATTCCTAAATAGGTAACAACAAGTATCTTGTCATTGGAAACATTGCCAAGTTTAATCTTGTAATTTCCTTCTGCATCTGTGGAAACGCCACTGCCGCTTTCCTCTTTAATTCTCACATAAGCCCCTGGCAGCGGTTCATTTCCCACATCCGTAATTTTTCCCGTCACATAAACAGGCTCTCCATTACCAACAGCTTTTTGATTATTGGGATTTTTCGCCGCCGCTTTTCTTATGTAAATAGTTTTGTTCCCGACAGTAAATGTCAACCCAGTACCGGAAAGGCACTCCGTGATGATTTGCTCTATTGTGCTGGATTTGAACTCCTTGTTAATCTTAGGAACATTCGCAACATCAGCATCCTCGTAGACAAAATAATATCCGCATTGAGATGTTATTTTGACCAAAGCCTCTTTAAGCGTAAGATTATTCAATCTCACGTTATAAAGATCTTTTTTGACCTGTGCGCCCGCAGATAATGAGGACAAAAGCAGCACGCTCAGCAAAAAAGGAAGAAAAAAGAATTTGCATCCTCTTTTTTTCATGGTAATTTATATTAGATAATTAAAATATTATAATAGTTTTTCCTTCTAATTTGATATGTTCGGGAATAATTTTCTTAAATGAGTCCAGCATTGCATTCGCACTCTTCTCAAAATGCAGTTTACCGGATAAAACCCTGCTCTTCATATTTTCATTTGCAAAGACAACATTAAGGTTATAATACCGTCCCAAGTCATTCATTATATCTTCAAGTGT
>DAONEN010000057.1:0-5699 GCA_035403105.1 Candidatus Egerieousia sp.
TCTTTAAAAGATGCCGTTGTCGCTCTTAACGGAGGTGAATGTAGCGGCAGTATTATTTCTCCGGATGGTTTGATGATTACAAACCACCACTGCGCATACTCTGATATTCACGCACTTTCAACTCCTGAACATAATTATCTTGAGAATGGATATTGGGCTTTAAAGCGTTCAGATGAAATGCCAATCAAGGGGAAAACCATAACATTTCTTTGCACCGTCCTGGATGTGACAGATGAATGCAGAGCAATAGTTGACAGCATGGATTGCCACGGCGGCAGAGGTTTCCGCTATCTTACAAAAGTTCAGCGCAGACTTCTTTCCAAGCTTGGCAAAGATGAAGAGGCTAAAAAATATGATTTTGATTTGCAGTCAGAATGGGCAGGTCAGAAATACTATCTATATATCAGTCAGACTTATGGAGATGTCAGATTTGTTGGTGCGCCTCCGGTTACAGTTGCCGCATTTGGCAATGACGCAGACAATTGGGGTTGGCCTCAGCACAAATGTGACTTTGCTATGTATAGAATTTATACAGCTCCCGACGGTTCACCGGCAGAATATAGTCCTAACAATGTTCCAATGAAAACTGCTGCATATCTGAAAGTTTCAGCGGCAGGAGTTAAAGAGGGGGACTACACAATGGTCATGGGTTACCCGGGCCGCACAAGCAGATATGTATCCTCTCCGGAACTGGAAAATCATTACGCTGTTGAAAATCCTATTACATACGTAATTAGAAGGACCAAACTGGATGTCATCAAAAAATTCATGGACAAGGATCCGCTGCTAAGATTAAAATATTCAAATGAGTATTTTGAAATCAGCAACTATTGTGATTATGCAAAATGGCAGAATATCTGTATTGGAAAGCAGGGAACTATTGATACGATTAAGGTTAGAGAGGCAAAGCTTAAGCAGTGGATAAATGCAGATCCTCAAAGAGTTAAGGATTATGGTGATGTTCTTGAAGGATTGCAAAAAACTTATTCATCTGTTAAAGATGTAAGCAAGAACAGACAGATGTTAATGGAAGCTCTTGTAAGAGGCTGCGCACCCGTTACTTACTCTACAAGATTGGTAACAATTGTAAGGAAAATAGAGAAGAAACAACTTACAACGGCAGACACTTCAGATAATGATGTACGTGGAATTTTAAATACGACTTTAAAACAGGAGCGGGAGACAGATCCTGCTGTAGAACAGGAGATTACATATGCAATGCTAAAATATATAGATGAGCATGTAGACCGCAAGTATATGAGCAATGAGCTGAGGAAGTTTCTGGATGACAATAAAGACAACTTGGAGAACAAAATCAAAGAAATGTATGCCAACAGCATTTTCAGCGACAGTGCTAAAACAATCAAATTCTTTTCAAGCGGCATAACCGCTGAGAAAGTTGCAAATGAGCCATTTGCGGTGTTTGATAGTTTTGTGAATTCAATGGAGCTGGGGAAGGAAGCAAACAAAACTTTGGCTGATGAAAAGCTCAATCCGACAACGCTCAACAGAGCATATATTAGTGCAACTTATTTGATGCTTAAAGATAAGGGTGTTGCTCAGGCTCCGGATGCAAACTCCACAATGAGAATGACTTATGGTAATGTAGCATCTATTGCTCCTGCAGACGGAGTTTATTATTCATGGCAGTCCACAGCAGCCGGAATAGAACAAAAGAGAGATACAACAAATTATGATTTTAATATGTATCCGGCTGTGTACAGCTTAATCAAAAATAAAAATTTTGGACAATGGACCAGTACAATGAGCGGCAATACAATTCCCGTTGATTTTATTTCTACATGTGATATAACAGGCGGAAATTCAGGCAGTCCCGTAATGAACGCAAATGGCGAACTTGTAGGTCTTGCATTTGACGGAAACAGAGACGGTATTGCAGATGAATTTTTCTTTAACAATAAATATTGCCGCTGCGTAAATCTGGACATCAGATATGTTTTGTGGTTTTTGGATAAGTATGCTCATGCCGATACTTTGCTAAAAGAGATGGGAGTTACAGGCAATTCCGCAAAACCTGTAGCAAAACTGTCGGGAAAAAAGAAGAAATAAATATTTAACAGTTATGATATTAGGATGGTTTGGACAGTTATTTATGAATCAGGGAGTTGCACATACCGTGATAATTCTCTCTATTGTAATAACTCTTGGCGTTTTACTTGGAAAAGTTAAAGTTGGGGGAATTTCTCTTGGTGTAACATGGGTGCTTTTTATTGGAATTATTGTCTCCCATTTTGGGATGAGAATAGAGCCCGTTACTTTGGGATTTGTTAAGGATTTTGGACTGATACTTTTTGTCTATTCCGTTGGTCTTTCAGTGGGCCCCAACTTTGTATCATCATTTAAAAAAGGAGGTCTTGCCCTTAACGGATGGGCAACTTTAATCGTGCTGCTTGGCTGTGTTTGTGCTTATGCAATTCACAGGATAACAGGTACTTCCTTGATTACCATGACCGGTGTTCTTTACGGAGCGGTTACAAACACTCCGGGACTTGGTGCGGCACAGCAGACAGTTGCAGATGCAACAGGAGCGGTTGACCCTTCACTCGCGATAGGATATGCAATGGCATATCCTCTTGGAGTGCTTGGAATCATATTCTCTATGCTTATTCTTAAGTCCATTTTTAAAGTTAAAATTGAGAAAGAGACAGAGAAACTTGAGTCCGGCTCTTCTGCAAAGATGGGAGCTCCAAGGCTTGTAACTGTTGAGATATCAGACAGTTTAATTAACGGTAATGTGGTTAACGGAAAGACAATAGAGCAGCTGCATTCAATAAACCATAAGCCCTTTGTTGTTACCAGATTGTGCCGGCCAAACGGCACAGTTGTTTTAGCCTCTTCTTCTACGATTCTGAATGCGGGCGACATGATGTTGATAGTTGCTGCAGATTCTGAAGTTGATGAAATAGCAACCTCTCTGGGTAAGGTTGTAAATATGGACATCAAAGAGTGGGAAAGTTTGGATAAGAGTCTGATATCTAAAAGGATACTGGTTACAAAAGCCTCTATTAACGGCCGCACAATAGGTCAGCTGCATTTACGTACAGCCTATGGTGTGAATGTTATAAAAATTCTCCGTTCGGGAGTTGATATTGTTGCAACTCCTAATACTGCGCTTCAAGTTGGTGATACACTAGTAACTGTCGGGAGCGAGAGCGGAATCAAGCAGATGTGCGAGGTTATGGGAAATTCATTAAAGAAACTTTGGCAGCCAAATGTGGCAGCTATTTTCTTGGGAATAGCGCTTGGAGTTTTGCTTGGCAGTCTTCCGTTTAAATTTCCGGGAATGCCTCAGCCTGTGAAACTTGGATTGGCCGGAGGTCCGCTTATTATTGCAATTTTAATTGGACATTTCAGTAATAAAATACATTTTCCAACCTATACAACAGAGAGCGCAAATCTTATGTTGAGAGAGGTTGGTATTTGTCTTTTCCTTGCAGCAGTTGGGATTGGGGCAGGAGAAAAATTTGTGGATACTCTTGTAAATCATCAAGGATATATGCTTATAGGCTACGGAGTTATAATAACATTGATTCCTCTTTTGCTTGTTGGAATCCTTGCACGACTTGTTACAAAGACAAATTATCTGACGTTAATTGGTATGATTGCCGGAAGTACAACAGACCCTCCTGCGCTTGCATTCTCAGGAGAAATTGCCGGAAATAGCTATCCTGCAGTTGGTTATGCTACTGTATATCCGCTGACTATGTTCCTGCGAGTTCTCACTGCCCAGATTCTAGTATTCATGGCGCTTTAAAAGCGGAGCAGCGTAAGCTGCATAGACGCGCTTAAGGCGCATGTTTCCTACTTGGCGGCAGCCACTACATCACAGATTGTCTTGCCGATTTTCGGCAAGACAACTTTCATTATTCATATCCGCATTTATTGTGCGGAATTTTTCATAAATTTGTAAGCAAATAAAAAGGAACTACTTAAAAATAACATAATTATGAAATTCACAGCAAAAGAAAAACACTATATGGACATGGAGTCCAAATACGGTGCTAAAAATTATCATCCGCTTCCCGTTGTCCTTGAAAGAGGAAAAGGTGCATTTGTATGGGATGTCAACGGTAAAAAATATTTTGATTTCCTGTCTTCATATTCCGCTATAAACCAAGGGCATTGCAATCCTAAAATTGTAAAGGCTTTGTGTGATCAGGCTCACAAATTGTGCTTGACTTCTAGAGCATTCTACAACACGTGTCTTTGCGAGTATGAAAAGTATATTCATGATTATTTTGGATATGAAAGAGTTCTTCCAATGAACTCCGGAGCAGAGGGAGTTGAGACGGCTCTTAAACTTGCAAGAAGATGGGGCAGTGTGAAGAAGGGGATCTCTAATAATAAAATTAAAATCATTTGCTGTAAAGGAAACTTCCACGGACGTACAATCACAACAATTACAATGAGCGATGATCCTTCATCTTACTCAAATTTTGGCCCTCTTACTCCTGGATTTATTCAGATACCTTACAATGATACAAAGGCTTTGGAGAAAGCTCTTGACAAATATGGAAAAGAGACTTGCGCATTCATAGTTGAACCAATACAGGGAGAGGCGGGCATTTTGGTTCCGGATGACGGATATCTTAAGAAATGTTATGACCTTTGCCACAAGCAAAATGTTCTTTTGATTGCAGATGAGGTTCAGACCGGTATTGCAAGAACAGGAAGAATGCTTTGCAGCCAATGGGATAAGATTCGTCCCGATATGGTTATTTTGGGCAAGGCTCTTGGTGGCGGCGTACTTCCCGCATCCGCTTGTCTTGCAGATGATGACATCATGTTAAACATCGCTCCGGGCGAACACGGTTCAACATTCGGCGGTTTCACGCTTGCGGCCCGCGTTGCTGTTGAAGCTTTGAAATTTGTTAAGGATGAACATCTTACAGAAAAATCCGAAAAACTTGGAAAAGTGTTCCGTGCGGAAATTGCAAAAATTAAATCTCCTTATATTTCAGAGATCAGAGGTCGCGGTCTTTTGAATGCCGTAGTTATAAAACCTCATAACGGTAAAGAGGCTTGGGATGTTTGTCTGGAGATGATGAAGAATGGTCTTCTCGCAAAACCTACTCACAGACACATTATCAGATTTGCTCCTCCGTTGGTAATTACTGAAGCGCAAATTAAACAGGCCGTCAAGATTATTGCAAAGTCTATAAAGTCTTTGGAGTAGTTTTTTGAGGACTTATGCAGACCACAAATAAAGTATTGATGGTTAGACCTGCGCGTTTTGCTTTTAATGAGCAGACGGCGGAAAATAATGCCTTTCAGCAAAATACAACTGCAAATGAAGAGGCTGCTCAAAAAGTTCAACGACAGGCCCTTAAAGAGTTTGACGCATACGTCAGGATGTTGCAGGAAGCCGGTGTTGACGTGATTGTTGCGGAGGATACTCCGCAGCCTTTCACGCCGGATTCCATCTTTCCGAATAACTGTTTTTCTGTGCATTGTGGTGACGGGGCTGTTGATCCATGCAACGCAGGGGCGATCTCTTCCGGAGCATGCACCCATGAAGCTGTAGCAGAAAGTACCCTGGTGCTGTACCCTATGTTTGCCCCCAACCGCAGAGAGGAGAGAAAGAAACTGATGCAAAAACTGTCGGGATTAAAATGTGATAAAGTGGTGGATCTTACGGGGTTTGAGAAGCAAAACAAATTTTTGGAGGGGACCGGTTC
>DAONEN010000057.1:5799-8825 GCA_035403105.1 Candidatus Egerieousia sp.
TATTGTTATCTTTGCAACCCGCTTTTAAGGGCGGGAAATTACATAAAGTAAAGATTAACAATAATTTATGCCAACAATTCAACAGTTAGTAAGGAATGGGCGCAAGAGAATCGTAACCAAATCAAAATCTCGCGCGCTGGATTCTAGTCCTCAAAAACGTGGGGTTTGTGTGCGTGTTTACACCACAACTCCTAAGAAGCCTAACTCTGCAATGAGAAAAGTTGCACGTGTCAGACTGACAAATCAAAAAGAGGTGAATGCCTACATCCCGGGAGAGGGTCATAACTTGCAGGAGCACAGTATCGTTCTTGTAAGAGGAGGCCGTGTAAAGGATCTTCCCGGAGTACGTTATCACATTCTTAGAGGGGCATTGGACACTGCAGGCGTAGATGGACGTAAACAAGGACGTTCACTGTACGGAGCAAAGAGACCAAAGGCCGCTAAAGCTAAGAAGTAAGTCATTAATGTTTTAAAAATTTCAAAGAAATGAGAAAAACAAAGCCTAAAAAGAGGATTCTACTTCCTGATCCAAAATTTCACGATGCGCTGATAACCAGGTTCGTGAACAATCTTATGTTGCAGGGGAAGAAGAGTATCGCTTATGCTATTTTTTACGATTCAATGGACATGATCGGCGAGAAGATGAAAGATTCTGGCAAGGCTCCAGTAGAGATTTGGAAGAAAGCATTGGAAAATGTAACTCCACAGATTGAGGTTAAAAGCCGCAGAGTTGGAGGAGCTAACTTTCAAGTACCTACAGAGGTGCGTCCGGAGAGAAAGATTTCTATCAGCATGAAGAACTTGATTCTTTTTGCCAGGAAGAGACCGGGCCACTCAATGGCTGAAAAATTAGCGGCGGAGATAATGGCAGCATATAACAATGAAGGCGGTGCCTTCAAGAAGAAAGAGGATATGCACAAGATGGCAGAGGCCAACAAGGCATTCGCTCACTTTCGTTTTTAGTACTTAGGAGAGTTTATTTAGATGGCTAGAGATTTAAAATATACCAGAAACATCGGCATCATGGCGCACATAGATGCCGGAAAAACAACTACTTCTGAGAGAATACTGTATTATACGGGCAAGACTCACAAGATCGGTGAGGTGCATGATGGAGCAGCCACAATGGACTGGATGGTAGAAGAGCAGGAGCGCGGTATTACTATCACTTCTGCAGCTACTACAGCATTTTGGCATTACAACGGAGAGCAATTTCAAATTAACCTGATTGATACCCCGGGGCATGTAGATTTTACCGCAGAGGTAGAGCGTTCTTTGCGTGTGCTGGACGGGACAGTTGCCACCTTCTGCGCAGTCGGAAGAGTTCAGCCTCAGTCAGAAACAGTTTGGAGACAGGCAGATAAGTATGGTGTTCCAAAAATTGCTTATGTAAACAAGATGGACCGTGTTGGTGCAGACTTTTTTGCAGTAGTAGAGGACATCAAGAAGAAGCTTGGAGCCAGGCCGGTTCCTATTTGCATCCCTATAGGTGCAGAGGACAAATTTGAAGGCATAGTGGATATCCTTAAGATGAAGGCTATCTATTATGATTCAGAGGGCAAGGAACTTGTTAATTATGAGGAGAAAGACATCCCTGCAAATTTGGTAGAAGAGGCAAATAAGTGGAGGGCTGCTATGATAGAGTCCGCCGCCGAATTTGACGACGCCTTAATGCAGGAATACTTTGATAATCCGGAATCTATTACAGATGAAGAGGTTATAGCAGCAATAAGAAAAGGTACCATTAGCATGGACATTGTTCCAATGTGCTGCGGTTCTTCATTTAAAAATAAGGGCGTGCAGTTCCTGCTGGACGCTGTCGTGAGATATTTGCCAAGTCCTTTGGACAGAGGCAATGTGAATGGAATAAATCCAAAGACGGAAGAAGAAGATGAGAGAAAACCTTCAATTTCAGAGCCTTTCTGCGGACTTGTTTTCAAAATCGCGACAGATCCTTTTGTAGGAAGATTAGCATATTTGAGAGCTTATTCAGGCAAACTGGATTCAGGCTCTTACGTTCTTAATACAAGAAGCGATAAGAAAGAAAGAGTTGCAAGATTGTACCAGATGCACTCCAACAAGCAGAATCCTATAGATTTTGTTGAGGCAGGAGATATCTGTGCTGCAGTCGGTTTCAAAGATTTGAGGACAGGAGATACAATTTGTGATGAGAGTCATCCAATAGTTCTTGAGTCAATGAAATTCCCAATTCCGGTTATCGGACTTGCCGTAGAGCCTAAAACTCAGGCAGATTTGGATAAACTTGGAATCGCTCTTGGCAAGCTTGCAGAGGAAGATCCAACATTCACCGTTAAGTCTGATACAGATACAGGTCAAACTATTATCAGCGGAATGGGAGAGCTTCATCTGGAAATTTTGATTGACAGGTTAAAGAGAGAATTTGGTGTAGAAATTAATCAAGGCGCTCCTCAAGTTAACTACAAGGAGGCATTGCGTAAGACCGTTCAGCACAGAGAACTGTTTAAGAAACAGACGGGTGGTCGCGGTAAATTTGCAGACATCATATTTGAACTTGGACCCGCTGATGAGGGAGTTACAGGACTTCAATTTGTTGATGAAGTTAAAGGAGGAAATATTCCAAGAGAATATATTCCTGCAGTAGAAAAGGGCTTTAAGGCTGCAATGCAGAATGGCGTTCTTGCCGGTTATGAAGTTACTTCTATGAAGGCTGTTCTAAAGGACGGTTCCTTCCATCCGGTAGATTCTGATCAGCTGTCATTTGAAATCTGCGCAAGGCAGGCATTCCGCAAAGCGGCAGCAAAAGCATCTCCGGTAATTATGGAACCCGTTATGGCTCTTGAGGTTGTAACACCAGAGGAGTATATGGGTGATGTAATTGGAGACCTTAACAAGCGCCGCGGACAAATTACAAATATGGACTCCAGAGGAGGAGCAAGAATCATCAAGGCGATGGTTCCGCTTTCTGAGCAGTTTGGTTATGTAACAGTCTTAAGGACATTGTCTTCCGGACGTGCAACAAGTACAATGGAATTTTCTCATTACGC
>DAONEN010000058.1:0-8433 GCA_035403105.1 Candidatus Egerieousia sp.
GCTTTGGTTACTTTGAAATGTTTTCTCTCATATCTGTATCTGCCTGAATGTTTTTCAGACGATAGTAATCCATAACTCCAATGTGTCCTTTTTGGAATGCCTCTGCAATGGCCATTGGAATTTGTGCCTCAGCTTCAATAACTTTGGCGCGCGCCTCTTGAGCCTTAGCTTTCATTTCTTGTTCCAGAGCAACTGCCATTGCGCGTTTCTCTTCTGCTCTAGCCTGTGCAATATTCTTGTCTGCATTTGCCTGGTCTATCTGAAGGATAGCTCCAATGTTTCTTCCAATGTCTATATCTGCAATATCAATTGACAAAATTTCAAATGCAGTACCGGCGTCAAGGCCTTTACCTAGAACCACTTTGGAGATACTGTCGGGATGCTCAAGAACTTTTTTATGACTATCTGCAGCACCTACAGAAGAAATAATACCCTCTCCAACTCTGGCAAGCACGGTCTCTTCTCCTGCGCCTCCAACCAATTGTTTAATGTTAGCGCGTACCGTTACTCTAGCCTTGGTAATCAGCTGAATACCGTCTTTTGCAACAGCTGTAACCGGAGGTGTGTTTATAACTTTTGGATTTACAGACATTTGCACAGCTTCAAAAACATCGCGCCCGGCAAGGTCAATTGCTGCAGCCATGTTGAAGTCTAGAGATATGTTTGCTTTATCTGCTGAAATTAAGGCATTTACAACATTAGGAACATTCCCTTTTGCAAGATAGTGGGCTTCCAGCTGGTTAGCGTCCAGATGCAGCCCGGCTTTTGTTCCCGTAATCATTGCCATTACAATTGTTCCCGGAGGAACTTTTCTCCAGCGCATCAGAACAAGCTGAAGCAAAGATATTTTCACACCGGAAATTAAAGCCTGAAACCAAAGTGTGATAGGGAAAAACCATAGAAGGATAAGGAGAGCAACTATTGCCACCATTATCCAAATAATCATTGTAGCAGGACCCATCATAGCTGTATTAATTTATGTTATTAATTTTTTCTTTCTTCTCCGGACTCGCGGACAAAAATTTTTGTCCCTTCTATATCTGTAACTTCCAGCTCTTTACAAGCGTCAACCAATTGATCTCTTGTGAAGACCTCAACGTTATTTTCTCCAATTCTTGCTTGTCCTCCGGGCGCAAGGCGTGTTAAAGACATCCCCTTCATGCCAACTTTTATACCTTTTTTTCTTGGATCTTCATCAACCTTTGCGTTTATATTGGTCTGCAAACTTGCTCTTTTCCAAGTTTGTGTGCGCAGCAGCAAAAATAGCAGCAGAAGGATAGCGACAACGTTTATGACAATTATCCAAGTCCCCGCAACATGCCCAAATTTATACCAAGCCAGGCAACAAGATGTAACCATTGCGGCAATGCCAAGAATGCCCGTTACTCCAAATCCGGGGATAATTATCAGTTCTGTTACAAGCAGTATTACCCCTATGATAATCAATGCAATAATAAGTGCCCACATAATATCTATCGTGATTTATTCTAATGCAATATAAAAAAACTATTTGACTTTTTCCACGGAAATAGTTTTTTCAGATACATTTTTAAGTTTAGATGCCAACATGTTTGCTTCCGCTTGTTTTTCAAAAGGTCCGACAATGTAATTGTCTCCCATTTTAGCAATATCTTTTTGAGTATTTGCCTTTAAAATTTTAAGCAAATCTTCCGGCAGAGAACCCTCGTATCCGGATATGATAACATTGTAGGCAACCATGGATAATTTGCTCTCAATTTTTTTTGCCTCAGGCAGAGAAATAGATTGCCTATTGTTAAGAGCAATTATCGAGGCAGAATGGAATCCCAATTTTTTTATTCTAGATAAGGCTTGTGATGCGGCCGTGTACGAGGAGAATATTCCTGTATTGTAAAAATATTTTCCGGCGGTATTTGTTTCAAAAACAGGACTTATGCCTTTAAAAGTTTTTACGCTGGCCAGTTTTGCAAGTTGTAAGAATCTTACTTGATAAATTAAACCTTCTGGGATATCTTCCCGTTGCGCGAGACAAGTTGTTCCAATTTTGAATGTCAAATCCTTTTCCGTTTCCGCCTTTTCTATTTTCATTTCCGGAGCGGCGCCCAATGTGTTTTGCTCAAAAAGGTTATCAATGGAAGTCTCTTGTATTGCCTTGTTTGACGTAGAATTAGCAGATGTGTCCATCTGTTTTGCAGATGGAACGGTCATGCCGTTGGCAAGAAAATCATCTTCTATTTTCTTTAAGGCCGATGCTGTTTTATTTGCATTCTCTTGCAAATCTAGGGTATTGCGCTCTTCCTCAGTGATTTTTTGAGTGAGTGCGGCAAGAGTGTCTTTTCTGCGAGAAATAAGCAAGGTATCGGAAGTGTTTTCTGCAATTCTATTTTGCAGAGCGGCATATAGAGTTCTGTTTTTCTTCTGGCGCGCATTTGACTGGCTGATAGATTTTTGCAGGTTTCTTAATTGCAGATTAAGGCGGGAATAATTAGCGGTAGCAGCTTGAGTAAGAGAATCTGATTTTGCTGCAGCGGCGTTGTTCTCCACATTTTTCAATTGATGATTTATGGCTGCAGTATTAGCCTCATCTCTCTCTTCCTGTGATTTTCCGCTTCTAAGTCTGGATATGTTTAAAGCCTCTTCCGGTGTTGCCTGATGTTTTACCGGGAGAGTTTCAAAAGCCAGAACATAAACTGTTATTTGTTTTGGGTCATAACTGCTTTTTGCGGGATTATCTAAATTTCTGGTAGAAGCAAAGACAGAGTATTTTCCATCGGGAGTATTATAAAAAAACAAATCATCTGACGGAGAAGAGTATGGAAATCCCATATTTTGCGCCATGCCCCAATCTCCGGATTGTTCATCCCAGTAGCTTACATATAAGTCATAACCTCCCGCACCGTAATGACCATTAGATGAAAAGTATAATTTTTTTCCGTCCGGGGTCACATAAGGAAACAACTCATTGCCGGAAGACGTTACGTTATCATTTAGAACTTTTGGTGCGCTCCAAATGTTATTTGCCCCCTTTTTTGTCATGTAAATATTCCAGCTTCCATGTGAATCTTCTGCGCTGTAATAAAGGATATCCGTGTTTGAGGGAAAGTAAATGGTATCTTTTTTTGAACCTAGTCCTGCGGGAATCTCAACAAAAGATCCCTCTTTGGAGAGCCCCGGATAGTGCAGGAAGAAATCCTTCTTACTAAAATTGTTTCTTGTAATTACCGTGGGTTCAGCAACATAATTTAAGAGAGACGCCCCGTTATCGCATGCTACTATTTTGGATTCCAGCATTGTACGTACGGGCAAGGCGAGTTCCATTTTAAGAAGATTTTTGTAGATACTCTTGGCCCGGTCAAATTGATAAACCCTGACCAAAGAGTCTGCTGAGTGTTCTAACGTGTCCGAGGAATGCACTATCTGCACTGTCTGTTTTTGCTGTGCCGGCTGCTTGTTTTGTGAAAAAACATAGCCTGTCGGGAAAAGCATAGACAGTAACAAAGCCGGTGATATAATTGAAAGGAATCTTAAAAGTTTCATTTGAATGTGCCAAAACGCTGTAACAAAGGTAGGAAATACTTTATATTTTGAGAAAAAATTGTACATTTGCACCCTACTTTTAAAAATTACATCACATGCAAAGTAAAGGTGCCATTAAATTTGTGGCGATTTTAATAGCGCTGGCGTGCTTATACCAGTTATCATTTACATGGGCAACCAGACATCAGGAAAATAAGGCAAAACAGTATGCAGACGCTGCCGTAGCGGCAATGCAAAAGACCCCGCAATATGCGGCCGTCTCTGATTTGGACAAGGCATACTTCCTTGATTCCCTGCGCAAAGAGAGAGACAGGTATTATATAGACTCCATCACTTCTCAGAAAGTGTTCTTGGGCTTTACCTACAAAGACGTCAAGGAGAAAGAAATCAACCTGGGATTGGATTTGAAGGGCGGTATGAACGTAATGCTTCAAGTTCAGCTTAAGGATTTGATTGTAGCGTTGTCTGACAACAACCAATCTCCTGATTTCCAGAAGGCTATAACTCTTGCCCAGAAGAACGAGCTTACAAGCCACGGGGATTTTATCACATTGTTTGACGAGGCGTGGAATCAAGTTGCTCCAGGCAAGAAGCTGTCTGCAATCTTTGGAACTTATGAGATGAAGGACAAGATCAAGCCGGAGACAACAAACGCAGAGGTTATCTCTGTTATCCGCGCTGAATCTGAAAGTGCCATTGCAAACTCTTTCAATGTCTTAAGAAGCCGTATTGACCGTTTTGGAGTAACATCTCCTAACATTCAGAGAATAGGCAACACCGGTAGAATTCTTGTAGAGCTTCCGGGAGTTAAGGAGCCTGAGCGTGTCAGAAAACTGTTGCAGGGTACTGCATCTTTGGAATTCTGGCCAACATTTGAAAACAAAGAAGTTTATAGTTATTTGGAGCAGATTAACACTACTCTTAAAGATATCCTTGCAAATGTAAAATTTGCAGATACTTCCAAGGTGTCTGTCGCGACAGATAGTACTAAGGCAGCAGCTGCTGCAGATACAACTAACAAAGCAGTAAGCAGTTATAAAGAGCAATTGCTTGCCGCAGATTCCACTTCAAATAAAGAGAGCGTAAACTTTGCAAAGGGAAATCCTTTGTTCTCTATTCTTCAGCCAAGCGCTTATCAAGGACAGCTTGCACCGGGTCCGGTAATTGGAAGAGCTCATTATAAGGATACTGCAAAGGTTAACGCATATTTGAGATTGCCTCAGATTAAGGCAATTCTTCCTGCTGAACTTGTTCCTATGTGGACGGTTAAAGCAGACCCTCAAGATAAGAGCGGAACAATCTTTGACTTGATTGCAATTAAAAATTCTACCCGCGACGGTAAGGCGCCTCTTGACGGAAGCGTTATAACTGACGCAAATACAGCATATCAGACAAGCGGCGGTTCACCGGATGTTGAGATGTCAATGAATCCTGAGGGTGCAAGAACTTGGGCCAGACTTACCGCTGATAATTTACAGAGAAGCGTAGCCATTGTGCTTGACGGTATGGTTTATTCATATCCTACGGTTCAATCAGAAATCACAGGCGGGCGTTCTCAAATTACAGGAAATTTTACGATAGAAGAGGCGCAAGACTTGGCTAACGTATTAAAATCAGGTAAATTGCCAGCTCCTGCAACAATTGTTCAGGAACAAGTTGTAGGTCCTTCTTTGGGAGCAGAATCAATCAACGCCGGTTTGATTTCATTTGTTATTGCGTTCTTGCTGGTACTGATTTACATGTTGTTGTTCTATCAGGGAGCAGGACTTGCAGCGGATGCCGCATTGCTTACGAACGTTTTGTTCCTAATGGGAGCCCTGGTTTCATTTGGTGCTGTTTTAACGTTGCCTGGAATTGCCGGTTTGGTATTGACAATGGGTATGGCAGTTGACGCCAATGTTATTATATATGAACGAATTAAGGAGGAATTGCGAGCCGGCAAACAGCTGAGGCTTGCTATTCACGACGGTTATAGCAATGCGTACTCAGCAATTTTGGACGGTCAGATTACCACAATAATTGTAGGTATTGTTTTGTTCATCTTTGGTACGGGTCCAGTTCAAGGTTTTGCAACAACATTGGTAATAGGTATTATCACCTCTTTGCTGACTTCAATATTTGTCACAAGATTGATTTTTGAATCACGTCTTTCACATAACAAGAACATCACTTTTGATAACTCGCTTACCAGAAACTTCTTAAAGAATACACACGTGAACTTTGTTCATTTGCGTAAATACGCATACACTATCTCCGGAATCATAGTAGCTGTTGCTCTTGCATTCATTGTTATAAAGGGCTTCACTTACGGTGTTGATTTCACAGGCGGTCGTACTTATGTTTTGAGATTTGATAAAGAGGTTACCGCAGAACAAGTACGTGCGGCTGCGATGAAAGAATTCCATGAGAGCGTTGAGGTTAAGCAATTTGGAGCCGGAAGCCAGATGAAACTTACTACCAGCTACAAGATAAATGATAACTCTACAACAATTGATAAAGAGGTTGAGGCCAAGTTGTACAATGCGTTAAAAGGTATGTACAAGACTCAAATGTCTTTGGAAGAGTTTACTACAACAGTAGAAAATCCTAACGGAATTGTAAGTTCAGATAAGGTGGGTCCTACCATTGCAAATGATATGAAGAGGAAGGGCGTTTTGGCCGTTATCATTTCATTGCTTGCAATATTCTTGTACATAGCAGTCCGCTTTAAGAACTGGTCTTGGGGTGCCGGCGGAGTTATTGCATTGGCGCATGACTCTATAATAGTAATTGGCTTCTATTCAATATTCAGCGGAATTTTTCCATTCTCATTGGATGTTGATCAGACGTTTATTGCGGCCGTTTTGACAATCATCGGATACTCAATCAATGATACAGTGGTTATTTTTGATAGAATTAGGGAGTATAAAAGATTATATCCAAAGAGACTTTTGAGAGATAACGTAAATGGTGCAGTTAACAGCACATTATCAAGAACCGTTAATACGTCAGGTACAACATTGGTTGTATTGATTGCGATTGCAATCTTTGGCGGTGAAGTTATCCGCGGATTCTCTTGTGCTCTTGCGCTTGGAGTTATAGTTGGTACTTACTCTTCTATCTTTATTGCCACTCCTATCATGTATGATTTTAACATTAAAAAAGAGAGAGAAAAAGAGGAGAAAGAAGGGGAGAAAAATCAGGGTGGAAAGAGAGTTAAGAAACAGGTTGCAGCTGCTCCAGCAGCAGCACAGCCAGTTCCTGAAGTTAAGGCGTAATTGTTAAATAGTAACGACATAAAAAGAGCGGTCAGTTTTTGGCCGCTTTTTTTGTTAAATTTGTGAGTCTAATATTGAAAGTTCATGAGCATAAATAATAACAGAGGCGGTTCAAACCGCTCAAATAGAGGTGGTAACAACAACCGCAAAAGTCACAGCAAAAGAGACAGCCACGGATATGTACATACTACACAAAAAGAGTTTGGTTCCAACTATGGAACAGAAGGCGAAATTATGAGCCGTTACGGCCATAAGAAAAATCGCAGTAACAGCAGAAAAGTAATAGAGGAAGTTACTGGCAGATTGAGCGTGGCTGCGGGTGGTTTTGGTTTTGTCACCGTTCCGGAGAGAGAGAATGATATTTTTATTCCTGCAGGGAAGTTAAACGGAGCACTTAATAATGATACTGTGAGAGTTGCAATTACGCGCAAGGCAAAGAATGACCATCGGGAAGAAGGAGAAATTTTTCAAATAGCTGAAAGGAACAAAAGACCTTACATTGGCATTTTGCAGATAACAGGACAAAAGGCCTGGGTGATAATGCAAAATAAAAACATGCCTTATGATATTGAGGTACCGATAGAGCAAGTAAAGCCTGAATACCAGGGACTTAAAGTTGCCGTGCTGGTTAAGGAATTTGAGCGCGGACAAGAGACCCCAAAAGGAGATTTGATTGATGTTTTGGGAGCATCCGGGGAAAATAACACAGAAATGCATGCAATCTTAACGGAGTTTGGATTGCCATATAAATTCTCTGACGGGGTGGAAAATGCCGCAGGGCAAATTCCTGTAACTATCGGACCTGCAGAGCTTTCCGGAAGGAGAGATTTTAGAGGTACTTGTACATTTACAATTGACCCAGCTGATGCAAAAGATTTTGATGATGCTTGTTCTCTTAAAAAATTGGATAACGGACATTGGGAGGCGGGTGTTCACATTGCAGATGTATCTTATTATGTAAGACCGGGTTCCATTATTGATAAAGAGGCTGTTGACAGAGGCACATCTGTTTATTTGGTTGACAGGACGGTTCCAATGTTGCCGGAAATTTTGTCAAATAATCTTTGTTCACTAAGACCGGGAGAACCTAAGCTTACATTCTCCGCCGTCTTTGAATTGGATGATAATGCCAACGTTATTAACAGATGGTTTGGAAGGAGCGTTATTAGTTCTGATTTTAGATTTGCTTATGAAGAAGTTCAGCAGCTGATAGAGAGCAATGGGGACACAACTAACTACAAACCAACACTTTCCGCAGGAGGGGCAACTGTCGGGAATAAAGAAAATATTGCTATTAATAAAAATATTACAACTGCGGATGGTACTGCTGGTCAGACACATAAAGTAACAGGGCTTAGTAATGCTGTTCCCGGAAAGGTGGTGATTGACGCGGTGCTTCAATTGCAGAAACTTGCAACTCTTTTAAGAAAGAAAAGATTTGAAAAGGGCTCTATAAGTTTTGAACGGCCGGAGATGAAAGTGCTTGTGGATGAGAAAGGTAAGCCAATAGAGATAGTTGAGAAAATTTCACGCGAGGCAAACTGGCTGATAGAGGAATTTATGCTGCTTGCCAATAAAGAGGTGGCAACTTATGTTACCACGGGACTTAAAATAAAAGCACCTACGTTTGTGTATCGTGTTCATGATCAGCCTGATATGG
>DAONEN010000059.1:0-8111 GCA_035403105.1 Candidatus Egerieousia sp.
TTTTTAAAATCTTAACAATGGACAAAATCATTATCCTTGATTTCGGTTCTCAGGTAACGCAGGTAATAGGCAGAAGAGTCAGAGAATTAAATGTTTACTGTGAGATTCACCCTTTTAACAAGTTTCCTTTTTTAATTCCCGACAGCTCATCTGGCGGAGTAAAATGCAATTGCAAATCAGGCAATGGGAAAGTGACGGCTAATGAAAATAAGGGGGAGAAAATAATCCCTTCAGACATAAAAGGAGTTATACTTTCTGGGAGTCCGTTCTCAGTGAGAGATAAAAATGCACCGCAAGTTGATTTGTCAGATTTCTTTGGGAAAATTCCTGTACTTGGCATCTGCTACGGCGCACAATATATTGCATTTAATTGCGGCGGCAATGTAGAGGCCTCGCAGACAAGAGAGTACGGCAGAGCAGAATTAACAATTGCTAAAATTGCAAGCACAGGGGGTAAATCAGGTAAGGTAAATAATTCAGATGATAGTATATTTAGTGGTATACCTCAGAAGTCATTTGTTTGGATGAGCCACGGAGATTCAATAACAAAACTTCCAAAAGGAGCTAAATTAATTGCCTCAACATCCACCGTTAAGAATGCCGCTTATAAGATAGAAGTTCCTGCGGCTGAGTGTAAATCTTCAAGTTCAAAGTTAAAGAGCAATACACTTCCCGTTTATGCTTTCCAGTTTCATCCAGAAGTATTCCATTCTCAGTACGGCGGCAAGATGCTGGAAAATTTTGTAATGAGAGTGTGCGGATGCAAGGGAGACTGGACTACAAAGTCATTTATTAAATCAACTGTCGCGGAGCTAAAAAAGAAAATCGGAAATGACCACGTTATCTTAGGCCTTAGCGGAGGCGTTGATTCCTCTGTTGCAGCAGTGCTGATTAACAAGGCTGTAGGGAAAAATCTGCATTGTATATTTGTGGATAACGGACTATTACGCAAGAATGAATACGAGGAGGTTCTTAATCAGTATCGTGGGATGGGACTAAACGTAATTGGAGTTGATGCAAGTGAAAAATTCATGGCCGCTCTAAAAGGCGTGACTGACCCGGAGAAAAAAAGGAAGGCTATAGGAAGAACTTTTATTGAGGTCTTTGACGCTGAGGCACAGAAAGTTAAGAACGCAAAATGGCTTGCGCAGGGAACAATTTATCCAGACGTTATTGAGTCAAGTTCTGTTAACGGTCCGTCCGCAAAAATCAAATCTCACCACAATGTTGGAGGGCTTCCTGAGAAGATGAATTTGAAGATTGTTGAGCCGCTCCGATCTCTATTTAAAGATGAAGTGCGCAGAACAGGACGCGCTCTTGGAATAAAGAGGGAGGTTATATCCCGTCATCCGTTCCCTGGTCCTGGAATGGGTATCAGAATATTGGGAGAGGTCACAAAAGAGAAGCTCCAAATTCTTAAAGAGGCTGACGCCATTTACATTAGTGAGATGCGAAAGTACATGACGACCCTTCCGCCGGCATCAAACGGATATATGCAGGAGGAGATGAAAGTTGAACAACGCGCTGCAGCAAAGAGAGTTGCAGCAATAAATAAAAAGTCTGCCGGAAAATCTGTCGAGACCAAAAGCAGCATTGCCGGAATGATTCCTCTGTATGACGCTGTATGGCAGGCCGGTACAATTCTACTGCCAGTGAAGAGCGTTGGCGTTATGGGAGATGAGAGAACTTATGAATATACGATTGCTTTGCGCGCTGTTGTCTCAAATGACGGAATGACAGCGGATTGGGTACATCTGCCTTATGATTTTCTTGCAAAAGTTTCTAATGAAATCATAAATAAAGTAAAAGGTGTTAACCGTGTTTGCTATGATATCTCATCAAAGCCGCCTGCGACTATTGAGTGGGAATAGTGAATATTTCTCAATGAGGATTTAACATTTATTGAGTGGGATGGGATAACAAGATGGCGAGTAACAATATAGACCTTGCCACAAATAGATAATCTAAACAAGGGAGAAAGCATCATATTCTTCTGCTCGAAAGCAAAAGATATATGTATGTAATTTAGTGTTGGGAAGAGTTTGATAGAAATCAATTATTGTTTCCGCAGCAATTTTGCAGGCCTCTTTCATAGGATAGCCATACACTCCTGTACTTATGCAAGGAAAAGCCATGCTTTCAAGTCCCTTATGTTCAGCTATTTCCAACGCAGTTTTATAACAGCTTGCAAGCAACATGGGTTCCCCTCTTTTTCCTCCATGCCACACCGGACCTACAGTGTGTATCACATATTTTGCCGCAAGGTTATAGCCGCCTGTAATTTTGCTCTCCCCTGTCCTGCAGCCATTTAGAGTACGGCACTCTTCCAGCAGCTGCGGCCCGGCCGCACGATGGATTGCGCCATCTACTCCGCCGCCACCTAACAATGAGGTATTTTCAGCATTAACTATCGCGTCTCCATCAAAATCCACGACGCTTCCTCTGACAACATAAAATTTATCTTTTATGATTTCTATCCTTTCCATCCATTTTCGTAAATATTTTTCCGGTCACATTATAATGCGCTATTTTATACCGCAAGATCGTCATCTTTTAACACTTTGATCTCCTTAATTGTAGACACGGTTTTTTTCTCCATTCTCTTCACCATTGAGAAGCCTATAGTCAAAACTCCTACACGGCCTATATACATAAGTATTATTAGAACTAACTTCCCTGCAGACGTAAGCGTTGGAGTTATGCCCGTTGACAAACCTACGGTTCCAAGAGCGGAAGCCGATTCAAAAAGATATTTCACGTATTCGTCGCCCGGTTCGACGGCAGTTAAAATGTATGAGCCAAAAAAAAGGACTGTCGTATACAACACAAAGGTGGTAAGGGCATTATCTACCCTGAACGTGGGCAAACGATGGCCTGAAATATAGACATCGCGCTTTTGACCAAGTTTGCATTTTACAAATGCAATGGTGGCGGTAATAGTGGTGGATTTCAAACCTCCACCTGTCCCGGAAGGAGAGGCGCCAAAATACATGATGACTGTCATGGTCAGCAATGTGAGCTGAATAAATAATCCCAAATTAACTGTATTATACCCTACAGTTGTAAGTGCTGAAACGGTCTGGAATAGAGATATTAAAAATCTGTCGGGAGCATTATATATTCTTAGACTAGGCTCGATGCAAAAAAGGTGAACAGTACCCCATATTGTCAGAAGCACCGTAACCAGACAGATGTTTTTTGTTGTGAAAGTAACCCTATAACCGCGAACCGTGATTTTCTTCCATATATCTGTCATTACGATAAAACCCATAGCTCCGGCGTAACTCAAAATTATAATCACAATGTTCACGCCCCAGTTGGTACTAAATTGTACAAGATTATCAGGAAATGTACTAAATCCGGCGGTGCAAAATGCAGAAACACTGTGGAATATGGCCGCCCAAATAGGTTGGTTAATACCCTGCTTTGCAAAAAAATAATATAAGGCAACCGCACCTGCCGCTTCAAAAAAGAACGTAAAATATATAATACTCTTTACAAGTGAGTGCATCTGCAATCCGCCTGGAGTTGCAAATTCCGCGTCCAACACACCCTTCTTGATTTCAGTAAAATGTTTTGTTAAAAGGAACATAACGTAGCTGCTCATGGTCATATACCCGATGCCGCCCAGTTGTATCAAGAGAAGCACAATCAATTGACCCCAAAAAGAGTAGGCGGAAGAAACGTCAACCGTTGCGAGTCCTGTCGTAGATACTGCCGACGCTGAAGTAAATAAATTATCAATGAGGTTCACGTGAGAAGTGGTACAAAACGGAAGTGAAAGACACCCTACCCCAAGAATAATATACCATAGATAACCGAGCAAAAGTTGTCTGTGCGGCTCTGTGGAAATGTAACCAAAATCAAGAAAATATTCGTAATCAAAATTACGGATCCTGTCCCAAAGGGATCTACAGACCCCTGATTCATTCTTTGACATATACTCATTATGAAAAAAAGCGCGCAAATATAGACTGGTTTTTGTTACCTTGTATCGCTCATCAAAATTATATTTTATTATGGGAATATTCAAAACTTCCAAATATTGCATCCTGGCTGATGTCATAATTGTCGCAATGACTATGGTTATTGCGGTAAGCTCCTGTGGTACAGTGGCTCTAACTGGTCGCAAACAACTAATGCTTGTATCGGATGAGGATGTTTTAAGTTTAAGCAACAAAAGCTACAAGGCATATATGGACACCGTAAAAATATCTGCAGACAAGAAAAATACGGATATGGTTATCAGAGTTGGGACGCGTCTGGCCGGTGCTGTTGAAGAGTATCTAAGATCCAACGGACATGAAGCTGACTGTAAAAATTTTGCATGGGAATTTCATCTTGTCCGGAATAGGGAGGCAAACGCATTCTGCATGCCGGGAGGAAAAATTGTTGTAAATGAAGGACTGCTCTCTGTCACTCAGACGGAAGGCGCTCTATCCATTGTACTGGGACATGAAATTGCCCATGCAGTTGCCAAACATTCTGCAGAAAGAATGAGCCAACAGATCCTGGCAAATTACGGTGCGTCAGGGCTGCAACTTCTTTTATCCGGTCAATCATCTGCAAGTAAAAGTATTTCAAAAGCGGTCTATGGTCTTGGAGCGAACTACGGAGTAATGATGCCTTTCTCAAGGAAAGAGGAAAGCGAAGCGGACCACATGGGTTTGATCTTTGCGGCAATGGCGGGATATGATCCGCAAGTAGCAATAGCATTCTGGCAAAGAATGCAGGCTAAAGGAGGCAAGATTCCCGAATTTTTCAGTGACCACCCAGGTGATGCCAACCGCATTGAACAGATAAAGAAAGAAATGCCGGAAGCCATGAAATACTACAAAAACCCGGTGTTAAGCACGGAAAAGGTCAAATAAATTTTAATGTTCAGCGCTTATTTTCTTATGTGTCATAATATCCAACACCGCCTTATCAGTCTCCGTCATTGCGTTAGCTCCAATTGAGGTAAGATTATGTATGCACTTATCAACATCATCATCTACAATTCCTTCCGCAGAAGTAACGTATTTATTTTCCATTGATAATATTGCGGACAAGACAGCCGTTGATACTCCGGATGAAATTTTAAGAGCACAGCTTGGTTTTGCGCCATCGCAAATCATCCCGGTAAGGTTTGCTATCATATTCTTGACGCAGTTACAGATATTATTATAATTACCACCCAGTAAGTAAGTTATGCCGCAGCTGCTGCCAATAGACGCAACTACGCATCCGCAAAGCGCAGAAAGTTTGCCAAGGCTCTGCTTAATATATATTGCCGTTAAATGACTAAGCATCAGAGCTCTTATAAGTTGCTCATCAGTATTATGATTATCTTCTGCAAAAACCACAACCGGATTTGTTGCGCAGATACCCTGATTTCCGCTCCCCGAATTACTCATTACCGGAAACATTGCACCGCCCATTCTTCCATCGCACGCAGCTGCCGTTATAGAAATCATATGAGTAAAAATACTATCCCCCAATATTTTGCGGCTTAACGGTGTTGTCATTGTCTTTCCAAGGTCATGCCCGTAATCTCCCTTAAGGGAGTCATTTGCAGCCTTTTCATTAAGTTTCTTTGTATCAAGGATGAAAGATATTTCCTCAAGCGGAGTTTCAGATGCAAACTCATATACGGTTTTCATATTAAGCTTTATATCATCATTCACACACTCTTGTCCGACTGGACAACGCTTGTCAAAAATCACACCGTCAGGTGCTTTAAGGTAAACAAAATTTGTATGGCTGCCGGCAATGATTGCTGTTGCACTCTGATTATCAGCAGTATTTCCAATATTTTTTTTGCCTCTGCAAGTGATCTCAATATAAAGCTTTTCAGTGATTCCCTCTTTAAGTCCTATGTGAATTCTGTTCTCTGAGATAAACTTTTTCCCCTCCTCCACAGATTGTGGTGTCGCATCTTTCAGAACCTCAAGCTGATACTCAGACTGGCCAACAAGCGCACCAAGGGCAACAGCTATCGGAAGACCAATCATTCCGGTCCCCGGAATTCCGACCCCCATTGCATTTTTTAAAATGTTTGCGCTTAAAAGCACATCTATTATTTCCGGTTTAACTCCAAGTGCATTTGTGGCTTTTGCAACACACAAAGCAACCGCCATTGGTTCTGTGCAACCAATAGCTGGAACTACTTCTTTATGAACAAGAGCAATAATTTGCTCACGTATATTCTTATCTAACATATATTCCAGATTTTACGCGCCAAATTTACAAAAATTTTTGCAAGCCGGCATAATGCAACATACAGCCTAAAGTTTAGATGAACAAATTATCTAACTCTTTGGTGGGAGGTTTTTTAATACTTCTTGTAACAGCCTGTTTTGCAGATGCTTCTGGAGTTAGCTAAAGAAGCAGGGGACACAAACATTAACTTAGAGAAAGCAGTTTTTCCTAGCGTTCAAAAACACAGATTTCATCTGAAACCTTGCGCTCTCCGGCATGGTCAAACTTGTCATTATCACTTGGCATATTAAGAACGCCGCCGTCACCATGCGTGCCCGCCACAGCACTTTTATTTCCTCTGTACCAGATTGTTGAAGAGCCGCCGCCATCCATATTCATGGCATCAAAAGCTCCGTACACTTTCAGAAAATGTTGGAGTTCTATGATTGTCATTCCATCCGCATTTCCCTTGGCGCGCCCGTCAACAACAAGCAAATAAATTTTTCCGTCCTTGGAAAAAATGGCAGTACGCGGGTGTTTTGTATATACAAATCCATCCAGAACAGGAGGCACGGCACACTCATTGCCCTTCTCTAAAAGTCTTGGTAAAGAGGCCATTATAGATGTGTGCCGCAAAACACAAGGTGCTCTATGTTTTGACGCTGCACCTTCTGCAACGGTTCTAAAATGTTTTTCAATCTCCGGACTCCAGTCAATGACAGAAATTTTTCCCCTGACAATTTTCACAGCCCCGGTCATAAGCGGGTTTATATTCCCTTTCTCTGTTGTGTCAATAATTTTACCGTCAATTTGCAAAAAGGCAACTGAATTTCCCTTTTTCATATCAAAAAAAGTTCCGTTTACAGCCGCAACAGCTCCGGCCTCAGCTGCCTTTACGCTTGTTTTTTCCATTCCCCCATTATCCTTAAAACCAAACTTATAGCTGCGCGGAGAAATTTCAATCATACATATATTCTGCGGTCCGCCGTACAAATTTTCAAACTGCAAATGAAAATATTTCATCCCCTTTTGCAACTGAGAGGTTTCCCACTTTGCCTAAGCGACGGTTACGGAATCCGCTTTTGTTTGAGCAGCTGCAATACTTGAAAATGAAGCTATTGCGATAAAAGTCACAAAGCACTTTTTACAGAAATAAATTGTTCTTTTCATTTTAGACTTGCTAAGATTAGATTAGATTAGATTAGATTAGATTAGATTAGATTAGATTAGATTAGATTATTTTTTCTTTGAGAGTTCCGCATACCCGCCAATGAGCACCCTGTTCTTCTTTAATTCGCACAAAAGCTCCCCGCCTCTTTCAGAGAGCTGAGCCGCATGCAACCTGCTCTTTCCCAGCCTTTTCTCCCAGAAAGGCACAAGCGTACAATGAGCAGAACCGGTCACGGGGTCCTCTAAAATTGTTGCCTGAGGCGTGAAAAATCTTGATACAAAATCAAAAGCTTTATCCCTGCAATTTCCGTGGCTGTGTGACATTCCGCCACTGCCAAAATCACTCGCCGTCACAGCAACTCCCCCTGGGTCCAAATTTATTTTATCAAATTCCTTGCGGTCAATTTTAATATTGCGAATTTGCTCTACATTTTCATAAAGCAGTATGTAGTCTCTCGACAGATATACTTCTTTTGGCTTTATGCTTAAAGCATTATAGATGTTTTCCGGCAGCGTTGCAGCTATTGCTGGACGGGAGGGGAAATCCAATACATATATGAAATCAGATGGGCAATTGCCGCCATTATCTCTGAATATGTCTCTGTCACCGCCGTTTCCCATTGAACATCTTGCTACCTTAATCTCTCCTTCACATGTATCAAACAATGCTTCGTTCTCTCCAAGTATTTCATAAACAACATACGCAGAGGCCAAGGTTGCATGTCCGCACAAATCCATCTCAATATCGGGAGTAAACCAGC
>DAONEN010000060.1:0-4460 GCA_035403105.1 Candidatus Egerieousia sp.
GGGATAAGGTGAAGGTTTTATATGAGGGCATGCGCGGGAAGTTGAAAACGGATAGATTTGAAATGGTGAATCCCGTTGTTCAACATGTGAGTTTTGTTTTTTCCCAGTTGAATGCTTAACTTTGAATTGTACATGAGGCGCGGCGTGCAAAATAAGAGATCACATAATAATTATAAATACTTGTTGTACAATGAAAAAGGAAATTTTGTGCGTATCGCTTGTCCTGCTCTTATGCTCTGTTGCGGTTAACGGGCAAATCAGAAAAACAGACTCTTTTATAGATGCCAAGGGTGTAACGTGGATAGTAGTTTATCCGAAGTTGTGCAAACTTGATACGTCATCCGTGAAAGTTGCCGAAGAAATGACAGCTCTTATTTCCCAACGTAACTTGGGATCATTATTTCATTTTAGAAGCTGCAAAGGAGTTATTATCAACGATAAAGGAGTTTTCATGAAAACCGAGTATACGAAGAGAAAGTTGAGCGATGAGACTTCTGCTGGTGAACAGGATAAGGTTGGTAATGAAGATAGCAGGAGGAAGAAAAATAAAAAGAGGGAAAGCGAAGAAAAAAACAAATATATCTCTTATGATGTTGATACCGTAATAGAAATATTGCCAGCCTATTATGAGAGGAATTTACGTGTGTTGTCGCGTGACAGGATAGATAACGGATTTAGGTATATCGATAATCTAGGTGAAAGCGGTAAGGATTATATAGGGATTAACGGCGGAGGAATTGTTATTGACTACGCCTCTTCTCCTGTGAACAGACTCTGCAATATATTGTTTACTCTGCAGCATAACTATATGCTTAAAGTGTCGGACAGAAATATGAATAACTTGAAAAAACTTATGGCCGAAAATAAGAGCAATATTGTTAGCGAGGAACAGAGGAAATTGATTGTTCAGGCTAATGGCTTGGGACAGCAAAAAATGTATGAAGATGCCATCGCTTATTACTATAAAGCACTGGAAATAAATAGTCTTTCTTACCCTCCGGCATACTTTAACATAGCCTTGCTGCAGGCTCAAAACGGGAGGTTCGATCTGGCGATTATGTACATGAAGTATTACCTGCTTTTATCGCCTGGTGCAACTGATGCAAGGGCGGCTCAGGATAAGATTTATGAGTGGGAATTAAATTTCCAATATGAATAATTTTGGTTTATTTTTTAACTCTTCTGTATGGGAAAATTTTTAATAAAACCGTTTGCGGCAATCGTTGCAATATTTGTTTTAATGTTGTCGTTGCCAGAATGCCTAGACGCTCAGAGTGCTATAAAGCAACTTGAAACACTGTCGGGAGGAAAAATTTCTACTGCTAAAACTTCTGATCATAGAATTGTAACTCCAGCGCCAAAGTCATCATCATCTTCATCATCATCTTCTTCTTTTTCTTCTCAACATGCAATAGGAATGCAACTTGCGGGAGGGTTAATTTCTGCTCTTTTTTCATCTTTGACAACCAATACAAATGATAATGCTTCTGCAGAGAAAGCTGCTGAACAGAAGGCTGCTGCAGATAGAGAGGCGGCGGTGCAGGCCATAGCCCTTGCCAACAAATTATCCGAGCAACAGCGCTATAAAGATTCGGCGGCTAATGAGAGTTATGTTAATCTCATGAAAGAATATAAGACCATGGACAATCAGAATGCGGTGTCTCTTAAGCAGTTGTCAAGTGGTGACCTTGAACTTAAAGCGTATGAGGATAAAAGCTCTGCGTTTGTACGGAGTCAAGTTGTTTCTTCTTGGAATTATGGAGAGTGGGCCTCCGTGAACTCTTCCGATAATGCAATTAGAGAAGCGCCTTCTGCGGATGAACCTGATGAGGCGGACAAGTTTTTAGATGACCTGATAGATAAGGTGGATAGTTTTGAAGGGGGCAAGATAGCGGTGCTGACCGGGAGGTTTATGAAAAATATTAAGAATGAAACAATGTCGTATCTTAAAGATGCTTCTGATGCCGTTATAAGCGGAGATGTTTATAAGATGGAGGAATTGGGCAGATTTGATAATAAGAAACTTGTGATTAACGCTGTTCTTAATACCGGTAAGGAGAGTGTTAAAAAATACTTGAATTCAATTAAGGATGATCTTGAGGGTAAAATGAAGGACAAAGTGGAGGACAAAGTGGAGGATGCCGCGTTTGGCGTACTTAAAGATTCTGGATTGTCCCTGCTCAAGAAGTATGATATATACTCGCCTATCGGCGATGAGTGGAAGGTTAAATTAACAAAGAGGTAGAGTTGTATAATCTTTTATAATTATGAAACGGCGCTTAGTTATATTTTCATTTCTTTTTTTATTGTCTTTTGTTGCGGCGCATGCACAGCAGAAAAATACGTTGCGGTATGAGGTAATGCTTAACGGGAATATGACCGATTCCCTAAAAAGAATTAAGTTTATAAATTGTCTGGATATTTCTCCCGACAGGTATATTGCAATAGCCTCTTCCGGCAAAATGTATTTACTTGGTTGGGGTGGCATGTCTCAATTGGGAAAAAAATCAGAACTTCCTATATCTTCTTATGCCTTTACTTCTGAAGGTTTGCTTATGGTAGTGCGCGGTAAATCTTTGTGCTATATTGGACGGTCCGGTACATATAAGGAAATCGTGAAGTTGCCATCTTCTGATATGGGTATAGCGGGTGGCAAGGCGGTGGTTTATTTGTTTGACAGAAACAAAAAGGACAAACGTTATATGTTATATGCCTATGCTAAAGGTGGAGTATATAATGAATTACTTGTCTCTCCCAAACCCGTGTCGGCTGTGGTGGAAATGTCTGATTCCGTATATGTTGCTATAGGAAGCGGGGTTTATTCCTATTCGCCGTCCGGCAAGAATGTTAGTCTTGTAGTTGGATTGCAGAAGGGTAGCGACGTAGTCTCTATGACGGTGGATCCGGACAGGAACATATTATTCTTATCTACAAAGGATACTATTTATGCTATTAAGGATCAGTCTTTTGTAAAAGTGACGGGAGATTTTGGCGGAGGCATCATAAAGTATTTTAATAACGGATTGATAGTGTTCAATACGGGAACTCAAAATATTACGAGGATTGTTAACATTGAGGATTCTCTGATTTTCTAGATGAGTATTGTTCCGGTAAAATTTATTGGAAGTTTATCTGGCGTTGAGTTTTTATATACAAAAATGTATTACCTTTGCAGCCAACAGGTAGTCTTCGGGGCAGGGCGTAATTCCCTACCGGCGGTTAAAGTCCGCGACTTCTCTTAAGGCGATTGTTTTATGCAACGTCTTGGTTTTAAGGGAACTGAATCGGTGAGATTCCGATACCGACGGTAAAGTCCGGATGGTAGAAGATACATAATGCGGGATTTGTATCCTGCTGAATTACGTTTAGATGCCCCGGATTTTACTTGGGGCATTTTTTATGGATAAGCAGGATATTTTTTATATGAAAAGAGCCATAAGCTTGGCATCTAACGGATTAGGATGGGTTAATCCAAATCCTCTTGTTGGGGCTGTGGTGGTCAAGAACAATCACATTATCGGTGAGGGTTGGCATGAACGTTTTGGCGGACCTCATGCGGAACGCAACGCTTTAAAAAATTGTACGGAAGATACGCGGGGTGCGGATTTGTATGTCACTCTGGAGCCGTGCTGTCATTTTGGTAAAACTCCCCCGTGCACGGAAGCCGTTATCAGTTACGGAATTAGGAGAGTGTTTGTCGGCATTGAAGATCCTAATCCTCTTGTTGCCGGCAAGGGAATTTCAATATTAAGAGAGGCCGGAATTGAGGTCAATGTTGGCATCTGTCGCGATGAAATAATTAAACAAAATAGAATTTTTCTGAAGTATATCACGACAGGTCTTCCCTGGGTGATGCTGAAATATGCAATGACACTGGATGGTAAGATTGCCTCTTATATGGGTGATTCTAAATGGGTTACCGGAGAGATTGCAAGGAATATGGTGCATCATTTGAGGGCTGAGAATATGGCGGTTGCTCTTGGAATCGGAAGTGTGAGAGCGGATAACCCGCTGCTTAACTGCAGGTTAGAAGGTCCTTTCAGACAGCCCGTCAGGATTATTGTGGATAGCAAAGCAACAATTGCGGAGTGTATAATCTCTTCCGAGACTGCCGGTAATAAGTTGATTTACACTGCAAAACAGTACCGGACAATTGTCGTCCATACTCCGGTAGCATCTGCCGAGCGGTTGGATGCTTTGAGAGATGCGGGGGTTGAGACGCTGCTGTGCAATAATGTTGATGAAGGTGATTGCGGATATGCCGGAGAGGCAGGGCGTATTGGAAAGTTCGGTCATGACGGTGTACCTGAGAGGAGGGTGGATGTTAAAGATATGTTGTTGAAAATAGGGAAGTTGGGAATTGATTCCGTGGTTGTTGAGGGTGGCGGAAATTTAAATGCTTCTTTGATTGAGTGCGGTTGTGTGGATGAAGTGATTGCGTTTGTGGCGCCTAAGATTAT
>DAONEN010000060.1:4560-7577 GCA_035403105.1 Candidatus Egerieousia sp.
TTTTGTGCGGAGGTGATGCCTGAGACTTTGCGCAGCAGCACTCTTGGTGCGTTGAAGTTTAATGATGCGGTGAATCTTGAGCGGGCGTTGCTTGTTGCAGGAATGCTTGACAGTCAGATAGATGAACGTACAAATGTGCATGCTTCCGGCCGTCTTAACGGTCATATTGTTACGGGGCATATTGACGGGACGGGAGTTATTGCATCAATGAGAGAGGAGGGGAATGCGGTTATTGTTTCTGTCCGGGCGGCAGCTGAAATCCTTCAGTATATTGTCATGAAGGGTTCTGTTGCTCTTGATGGTACAAGTCTTACCGTCAGTAAGTTGGAAGAGAATGAGTTTTCAGTTTCTCTGATTCCGGAAACCAGACGCCGTACTGTTTTTGGTCTGAAAAGAGCGGGCGATTTTGTAAATATCGAGTGTGATATTTTGGGAAAGTATGTTGAGAAATTCTTGTGCGGTTCTGCGGGAAATCGCTCAAAAAAAAGAGGTGAGATTGACATGGATTTTCTGTCGCGAAATGGATTTTAATTAGATATATATGAGTGAGATTGGCAAAAAGAAGTTTGCAAGTGTGGAGGAGGCTCTTGATGCTTTTAAGGCGGGGGAGCTGATTGTTGTGACCGATGATCCCGAGAGGGAGAATGAGGGGGATTTGATATGTGCCGCGCGGTGGGCGACTCCGGAAAACGTTAATTTTATGGCAGTTAACGGCAAGGGGCTGATTTGCATGCCTATGAGTGCGGCTTTGACTGAACGGCTCGGATTGCCGCAAATGGTTGTTAATAACACAGATAACCATTCTACTGCTTTTACCGTTTCTATTGACCATGTCTCAACCTCTACCGGAATTTCTGCTTTTGAGCGCGCCATAACTGCCAGGAAATGTGTGGATTCTGATGTCAAGCCGTCTGATTTCCGCAGACCGGGACACATGTTTCCGCTCCGTGCAAGGGAAGGCGGTGTTCTTGTAAGAGCCGGACACACAGAGGCTACGGTGGATATTGCCCGGCTTGCTGGAATGGAAGAGTGCGGCTTGTGTTGTGAGATTATGAGGGATGACGGGACAATGATGAGAACTTCCGAACTGCTGCAATTTGCTGAACGTCACTCTCTTAAAATTATTACAATAGCCGATTTGATAACCTATCGTGAGAAAAAAGAGAAAATTATCAGACGTATTACGACAGCTTTATTACCAACTAAATACGGAAATTTTAAAATTTACGGTTATGAGAATTCCATTACCGGCGCTCATCATGTTGCGCTGGTAAAGGGGGATGTTGCGTCTGCGTGTGATGATGCGGTGCTTTGCAGAATTCATTCTGAATGTCTGACAGGCGATGTATTTGGCTCATTAAGATGTGATTGCGGCGATCAGTTGCATCTTGCCATGAAAAAAATAGAGAAGACGGGCAGGGGAGTTTTGCTCTATCTGCGTCAGGAGGGACGTGGTATTGGCTTGATTAACAAGTTGCGCGCGTATCATTTGCAGGACGGCGGAATGGATACTGTGGAGGCAAATGTTGCTCTTGGATTTAAGCCTGATTTGAGAGATTACAGTGACGGTGCTGCTATTCTTAACGATTTGGGTGTTAAGAAGTTAGTGCTCATGACTAATAATCCCGATAAGATTAGCGGATTGGAGAAGTATGGAATTGAGATTGTGCGCAGGGAGCCTATTGAGATTGAGTCTACGGATGAGGATAAGTTTTATCTTTATACTAAATATCTGAAAATGGGGCATTTGCTTCACGTGAAAAATGTCAAATAAATTTAATAAATATAAATATCTGAAATCATGAATGTTGTACAGGGAAAATTATTAGCGGACAATTTGCATATTGGAATCGCGGTTGCCAGATTCAATGAATTTATAACGGGTAAATTGCTGTCGGGAGCAGAAGATGCCTTTTTGAGACACGGCGGAAATTCTGATAATCTGGATGTTGTATGGGCTCCAGGAGCTTTTGAAATTCCGTTAGTGGCAAAAAAAATGGCTGAGAGCGGAAAGTACTCTGCCGTTGTTTGTCTTGGTGCTGTAATCCGCGGCGCAACTGCTCATTTTGAGATGGTTGCAAATGAATCTGCAAAAGGAGTTGCTTCAGTTTCTTTGCAGACCGGCGTTCCGATTGCGTACGGAATTTTAACCACAGATACTATTGAGCAGGCTATTGAACGTGCCGGTACAAAGGCGGGTAACAAGGGTTCGGATGCAATGGTTACCGCAATTGAAATGGGGAATCTTTTTAATAACGCAGGCTGGATTTTGCAGAAGTAATTGATTATGCAGAGAATATGAAAACAGTACTTTTGTAGTTGTTGAATTATTGGAGGTATGAAGAGGTCTTTTTTGTTTTTTATTGCGGCGCTGATTGTGGCGGGGTGCGGCAAGAGTTCCAGTGCAAGAGCTCAGGTGCATGAGCTTAATATTGAGAAAGCTCTTGAGCAGCAGAGTTTTCCGCTGACAGTGACTCACGGCGATTATAGCGGAATTTCTATGATTGATGAGTCGCATTATGCCGTGGTGAGCGATAAAAGTGCCGGTGACGGCTTCTTCATTTTTGAGATTAAGTTTGACGAGAAGAGTGGTAAAATTCTCTCCGCTTCAAACAGTTCTGCGGACGGGACAGGTGTTGATTTTTTCTCTGTCGGCGGGGGTGTGAACCGTGATGCGGAAGGGATTGTGTATGTGCCGTCTCTAAAAACGGTTTTTATCTCCGGTGAGGCGGATAAGGCTGTTTATGAGTATGATATGAAGGGTGCAAGGACCGGCAGAAGTTTTAATATCCCGACAGTTTTTTCCGGAGCATCCTCTAATTCCGGTTTTGAGAGTCTTGCGTATAATGCTAATACTCACCGTTTTTGGACGACAACCGAAAGCACGATTCCTTCTGACGGTGCTCAGGCTACCGCAACAAACGGAGTTCAAAATGTTCTGAGATTTCAGTCATTTGATGAGAATCTTCAACCTGTTGCGCAATATGTTTACAAGATGGATGCGCCCTCTGCTGCAG
>DAONEN010000061.1:0-4215 GCA_035403105.1 Candidatus Egerieousia sp.
GGCCGCGGAACTTCTGAGGAGCAAGGAGTTATGGATGGAGTTGATTTATATTTTGGAGCTTTTGCTAAGGCTATGGCAGCTATTGGGGGTTTTATTGCGGGACCAAAAGATATCATCAATTTCCTAAGATATAACCTTAGAAGTCAGATATATGCAAAGTCTCTTCCTATGGCTCTTGTTGAGGGATGCCTAAAGAGACTGGATCTGATTCGCAACGGGGATGAGAGAAGAAAACATCTGTTTGAAATTGCGCGAGCAATGCAGAACGGCCTGAGAGAGAGAGGTTTTGATGTAGGACCGGCAGAGGCATGCATCACTCCCGTATTTGTTAATGGAAATGTTCCGGAGGCTACAAACATTCTTGTAGATTTAAGAGAGAATTATAAAATATTCTGCTCCGTGGTTGCATATCCTGTTGTTCCAAAGGGAGTTATTATGTTCAGAATTATCTGCACCGCAATGCATCAGATGGAACATGTAGAGTATACTCTTAAGGCATTTGAGGAGATTAAAAAGAAACTTGAAGATGGTGCTTACAGCGGGGACAACGATATCAAAGACATGGCTATTGATTAGCCCCCTCTAGCATAATTATCTAGCATAATTAACTGACAAATAACATTTTGCAATGGGCAAATTTGACGGTAAAGTAGTAATCATAACGGGGGCAAGTTCCGGAATAGGTCTTGCCTCCGCTCGTGCTTTTGCGGCAGAAGGAGCAAGTGTTGTTCTTGCTGCACGTTCTGCCGATAAGCTGAAGCAGACTTTTTGTGAACTTTCTCACAAAGGACAAGAGGCCGGAAGATTTCTTGCTGTCCCTGCAGACGTGCAAAAAGAGGAAGATTGTAAAAGGCTGATCAATGCCGCAGTAGAGAAGTTCGGCAAAATAGATGTGCTTGTTAACAACGCCGGCATCTCTATGAGAGCAATGTTCAGGGACCTGGATTTGGTTGTTATTAAGCGTCTTATGGATGTGAACTTCTGGGGAACAGTTTACTGCACTAAATACGCACTTCCATATCTGCTTAAGAGCAAAGGGTCCGTAGTTGGAGTTATTTCTATTGCGGGATTTAAGGGACTCCCTGCACGCACCGGATATTCAGCTTCCAAATTTGCAATCTACGGATTTCTAGACACTTTGAGAGTTGAGCATCTTCACGACGGATTGAATGTTCTAGTTTTTGCACCAGGGTTCACAGCTTCAAATGTCAGGTTTGCAGCGCTCACCGCGGATGGCTCTCCTCAAGGGGAGACTCCAAGAGATGAGGCCGGCATGATGAGTGCGGAAACTGTCGCGATTAAAATGGTGCATGCCGTGTATAAGCGCAAGTCTCAAGTTGTACTTACTGCCGTTGGAAAACTTACCGTCTTTCTGAATAAGATTTGCCCACGGCTTGTAGACCGTTTGGAATACAAGTACATGAGCCGCGAGCCTAATTCACCGTTGAAATAATATTCTCTGAAAGCTTATTAATTAAACACATACGAGCCTCCTGACTGGTCCATCCAATATGCGGCGTAAGAATGACCTTGCTATTATCCTTAATTTTCAAATACGGAGATGTCAGCGGAATTGGCTCCTTTGAGTAAACATCTATTCCGGCACCGGCTATAACGTTCTCATTTAGAGCACGCACTAAGTCCTCCTCATTAATTATTCCCCCGCGGCCAAGGTTAATTATAAATGCTGAAGGTTTCATCATCTTAAGCTGCGCATATTTAATCAGGTCTCTAGTCTTTTCATTCATTGGAGCGTGAACGGATATGTAATCGCAGGTTTTCATAAGTTCATCCAATGAAACGTTCTCATATTCAGCAGAATGAGGTTTTCCGGATGTAGAGTAATACACCACTTTCATTCCAAATGCCTCTGCAAGAGAAGCAACTCTTGAACCGATATTGCCTAGACCTACAATGCCATAACGCTTTCCGCTTAACTCTGTGAAAACGCGGCTCACATCCGACACAAGATTACCGCGCGAATACTTACCGCTTTTAACTCTTGCGTCATAATAGCCCAACCAGCATGAAAGGCTTAAAACCATTGATAATGTGACCTGTGCAACACTTTCCGTTGAATACCCAGCAACATTTTTAACAGATATGTTTTTGCTGTTTGCATAGGCAATATCCACATTATTTGTCCCAGTTGCAGCAACACAAATAAGTTTTAAATTCTTGGCAGCATCAATTTGCTCCTTGCCAATTACAACCTTGTTAATAATTAAAATATCACAATCCTTAACCCTTTCAAAAATATCCTCCGGTTTTGTAAATGGGTATGTAACAAGCTCTCCAAGTTTTGCAACAGGCTCCAAAGAAACATCCTCCCCTACAGAAGCAGCGTCCAAAAAAACAATTTTTCTCATATAACTTTTAAATCTAAATTTACCATGCAAGAGCAGAGGCTCCCAGTATGGCAGCATCACTCTCTTTAAGCGCAGAGGTAATTACTTTAACTTTTCCTTTCCACAATGATATAAGATTCTCATTCATAGTATCCGTCAAAGACTTCATAATATACTTGCTTGCATGAGCAAGACCGCCAAACAACACTATTGCCTCAGGTGCTGAGAAGGCTACAAAGTCTGCAAATTTTTCACCAAGAATTCTGCCGGTGTACTCAAATATTTCTATGGCCATCTTGTCTCCCTTTTCAGCTGCATCATAGATATCCTTAGAAGTTATTTCTCCTTTAATATCACGCAAAATACTTGGTTTCAGAGAATTAACCATCCACTCTTTTGCTGTTCTTGCAACTCCGGTGGCAGATGTATAAGCCTCCAGACAACCCTTTTTTCCGCATCCGCACTCTCTCCCGTTAGTGCGCACGGCGCAAGTATGACCCAGTTCTCCGGCAAAACCGTCGTGACCATAAACAACATTGCCGCCAATCACAATACCGCTACCTACTCCTGTGCCAAGGGTAATCATGATAAAATCTTTCATTCCTTTTGCAGCGCCGTACGTCATCTCGCCCATTGCAGCTGCATTTGCATCGTTGGTAACAACTGCCTTAACACCTCCTAACTCCCTGGAAATCATCTCTGCAAAAGGGACAATAATTCCCTTTGCCCACTGCAGATTTGAAGCATCCTCAATTGTGCCTTTGTAAAAATTTCCGTCCGGAGCCCCAACACCAATGCCGTTAACATTCTCCAATCCAATCTTTTTAACAAGTTCCCTAATTGTAGAGCAAAGAGCCTTAACAAATTTATCAGCCTCACCCTTGCCGTATTTAGAATCAATTGACTTCTGGCAAAGTATTTCACCTCTGCGATTTACAACGCCAATCTTGGCGGTCTGTCCGCCAATATCAACACCAACAACATATTCTTTTTCCATATCTCAAATTATTATAATTTACATCAGCGGACTCATCAGTCGGAAAAAACTCTCCCTAACTTTCTCCTCCACTGGCCTTTTTTTCCACTTGGCAATGTTGACTTCATCACACTCCTTCATATCTTGCAAAAACCTATTTTCCACTATTTTGGCACAATCAGAATTATACAAAACACTCATGATTTCAAAGTTATGTTCAAAGCTTCTGATATCCATATTTGCCGATCCGACTATACTTATACATCCATCAATGCTCATAACTTTTGAATGATTAAAACCCTCTTTAAAAAGGTATATTCTTACCCCGGCCTCAAGCAATTCACCAATATAAGATCTGGTACTATATGTAGCAGTAGCAGAATCCGCCTTCTCCGGCAGCATTATCCTCACATCTATATTACCAAGGGCCGCAACTTTAATAGCATTCAGAATTGTCTCATTTGGAGTGAAATACGGAGACACAAGATATATATGGTCACGCGCACAGGTAATGGCGGTAAAATAACATTGCATAATACCCGCCCAATCACTGTCGGGACCTGAAGAGATAATTTGGCTGTAAAAATTTTTCTTCTCTACAGTTATATCATACTTCTGATTTTCAATCTGCGGATAATATTTTTTGCTGTACCTCAATTTTCTATTAAGAACAAAATATCTGTCCAGCAAAAATCCCTCCTGCAAAGAGAACACAGACTCTCCAATCACCTTAATATGAGTATCATGCCAGTCTCCGGTTTCAGTACCATAGTAGTAACGGTCAGCAATGTTTACTCCGCCCAGGAATCCAACTTTTCCGTCAATGACAAGTATCTTCCTGTGGTTGCGATAGTTAAGACGGCTCATTGGCATAAAAAAGCGCACCGGAGA
>DAONEN010000061.1:4315-6934 GCA_035403105.1 Candidatus Egerieousia sp.
TTAAGATTCTGATAAACAAGTTTTTTATACGGTTCGTTTTCAGATGAAAAAAGCCGCGGATCCTTCTTTAGTTTCTCCTCCTCATCCACACACAACACCTGCCTTAACTTAACATCTCCCAATCCCTTGCGTGAGAAAATCTTTTTCTTCCTAAAGTTCTGGCCAAAAACAAAATAGAACAGAATTCCAATATAAGGAAGCAAAACCATCACCGCTGTCCATGACAAAGTCTTAACAGGATCCTGTCTGCGCAAAATCATGGTCACAGATGCATAAACTGCTATCCCCATGTTCATTGCGTATAGAACCGCAGATACTATAGGCCAAATCTCATTAGACCACATAACTTTTACCCGGACAATTTAATTATTAAAGGTTATCATAACATACTACTTCTCAGCCGTATACAGTACGGATATTCCAAAAGTTTGTTTTTTGAATCGCACCTCTTTGAATCCGGCCGCCCTTATTTCATCACAAAATTTTTCAAATTTAGGGAATTTCTCTACCGATTGTATGAAGTATTTATATGCTCCCTTCTCTTTGCCGCCGGTGAAAACTCTTGCCATAAATGGCAGGACGTTATTAAAATAAAGATTATAACATCCTCTCAAAAAGGGGTTTACAGGTTTTGCAAATTCCAATATCACCAATTTTCCTCCCGATAGAAGCACTCTGTAAATTTCCTTAAGAGCGGTTGCGCGGTCATCATAATTCCTTATACCGTAAGCAATTGTAACTGCATTAAAATAATCTCCGGCAAACGGCAACTTGGCCGCGTCCGCAAGCATTAAATGCGGCAACGGGCTACACTTCACCACTTTCTTTTTGGCCACCGCAAGCATTCCCTGAGAAATATCAATTCCGGTAACATTGAACCCTTTGTTTGTCAATGCAATAGTCAAATCCCCGGTTCCGCATGCTTCATCCAGAATTCTTGCATCTTCTTTCATAACACCGCATAAATATTCAACCGCCTGTTTTCTCCAGCGTTTATCTATGTTAAGAGAAAACAAATGATTGAGAGCATCATAGCTGCCGCTTATGCGGTTAAAAATTCCGGAAGTATCCATAAGAGACGTAGAAATATCAATAAAAACTCACTGCCACGAAGTTACAAAAATTTGCTCTTTAAGCCCTAAAAATACTATCTTTGCAACCCCAATCGGAGAAATCCGGTAAAGCAGCGCCCGAGTGGTGAAATGGCAGACACGCTACTTTCAGGGAGTAGTGCCGGTAACGGTGTGCAAGTTCGACTCTTGTCTCGGGCACGGAAAAAAGCAATGCGGAAAATCGCATTGCTTTTTTTACCTTATCTTTGCCTCAATGCCATTCATATTCATAATCATCCTGCTGAGCTACATTGGAGCAAATGTATACATCTTTATACGCGGAGAGCAAGCAATAACCACATTCCCGACAGGTTTAAAAATTGCACTTGCAATTCTCTTCTGGATATGCGTTATATTAGTGTTTATCAACCTATTTGCACGCAATGCAAAAATAGCCTCCCCTCTTTCCGGAGCAATGTATGAAATTGGAAACAGCTGGCTGATTGTCACGCTCTACATGTTTCTTCTACTGCTAATATTTGATATTCTCAAACTATGCGGTGTTCACTACAATTACGGTTTTATAACATCAGTTATAATCATTGGATTTACGTTGACATACGGCTACATCAAATACAGGCATCCAAAAATTAACAATATTAAACTTACTCTTAACGATAACGGACAGCATCATTTAAAAATACTGGCATTCAGCGATTTGCATCTGGGCAACGGGACAAGGAAAAAAGCATTGCAGCGCTATGTTAAAATGATAAATGCACAAAATCCGGATTTGATTCTTATAGGGGGAGATTTGATTGACAATAGTGTAAGACCTCTGTATAAGCAGAATATGAAGGAAGAAATAGCTGAGCTGAAGGCGCCGCTCGGCATTTACATGGTGCCAGGCAATCATGAGTATTACAGCGGAATAAATGAGAGCGTAAAGTTCATCGGCAGCACTAAAATCCGCCTGCTGAGAGACACCATTGTGACATTAGAAGACAGCCTGCAAATCATTGGAAGAGATGATTATACAAACCACAGCCGCAAAAGTCTTAAAGAACTGATGAAGACAAGTGACAGAAACAAGCCCACTATTCTGCTGGACCATCAGCCGCGTCACTTATCTGAAACCCAGGCGGAAGGAATAAACTTGCAATTCAGCGGACATACACACCACGGGCAAGTTTGGCCTTTCAACTGGATTACAAATAAGATATTTGAACAGAGCCACGGTTATAAAAAATGGGGCAAAAGTAACATTTACGTATCCAGCGGGCTGTCACTATTTGGACCTCCGTTCCGCATTGGTACTCAAAGTGATATGGCCGTATTTAATATCACATACTAGCACAGATTTCAATATTTTTTTTTGAAAACTTTTCATTTTTTTTGCACCTTTGCCGCACCAAAATCGTAAGCGACTGAAGGTCTTGTGTGATTGTAAGCAACTGAAGATTAATTATTTAAAAGTTGTTTACATGAAAAATATTTCAAAGTATCTTACTGCATCTATTCTGTCAATGTCGCTGCTGACCGTAATGGCCGGAGCAGCAATCGCTCC
>DAONEN010000062.1:0-6799 GCA_035403105.1 Candidatus Egerieousia sp.
AAAGCACCTTCTCCAATTCTTTCACAAGCAATTATAAAAAACGTCAGCAGCACTAAAAACAATCCCAGATTTGTGTATGTGTCAATTTGTTTTGGAATGGCCGTTTTTTCAAAGCTCTCAACAGATGCCGTTGTTTTTACGCTCTCCGACCAAGCGTTTACTATTGGCTCAAGTACGTTTTTGTTAGGATTGGGCTTTACGTTTTTAATCTCATTGATAAGGTTTTCTAAACTTTTGCCTGCAATTACTGAATGTTCCTGAGTTTCGTGTTCAATTGTAAAATGGGGAGGAATGTATAGATAATGTGCGGCTGCGGCAGAATCTGCGGGGGCCTGCGTCTCTGCGCTGGCTGCCGCTGCATTGACAAGTGTATCTACTTGCTGTACAGATAAATAATATGTATGACCAATGTAAGACATCTGAATTTACAATCTTTTCTGCCGTCAAATCTGTTTGCCCTGGAATCTCAGGTGAAATCTCTTTAGGTAAAATTAATTTCCCCTTTTAGCCTTGTAGCCGTCTGTCGTGAGAATTATAACTATTTTATCACGACAGTCTCCTTGAATTATAATTTCCCCATCTTTAACTGTGCCGCCAACTCCGCATTTTGTTTTAAGTTTTTTTGCAAGCACCTCTAAATCTTCATCGCTTCCGATAAAATTTTTTACAACAGTTACCTGTTTGCCTGCCCTTCCTTTGCGGTCAATCATAACAATCAACTTCTGTTCCGACGGTTTAAGGGTTTGAGCACCTATGGTTTCTGCATCATGACCATTGTGAGAGGATTGGCCATTGTGAGAATAATCATAATCGAGATTGGTAGAATAAACTACCCCAAGTCTTTTTTTCCAGTCATTATCCGTCATGGCTAATATTTTGCAGTACCTAAAATTTTAGACAAAGGTAGTATTAAAAGGAGTAAAAGAGTATCTTTGCTCGCTGCTATCATTGCAATAAGCAATACTCAAAGGATAAGAGTTATTCAGGTATAGAAATAAGTTATTCAACTGATGGAAATAAGAAAATTTAACAGGATTAACAACATTGTGGCGGTGGTTGTGTTAGCCGTTGCATCTGTTACTTATCTCTCTACAATAGAACCCACGGCAAGTTTCTGGGATTGCGGGGAGTTTATAGCATCTTCATATAAGCTGGAGGTAGGACACCCTCCCGGAAACCCTGTTTTCCAGGTAATTGCACGCGCATTTACTTTTTTTGGAGATAAGATGCATGCTGCAATACTTATTAATTCTATGAGTGCATTGTGCTCCGCGTTTACTATTTTCTTCTTGTATCTTACTATTGTTCACCTTGTTAGAAGAATTTCTGAAAAGAAGAGAAAACTGGTATATGCAAACGGAAGCAATGCGGCTGGAGCTGCGGAAGGAGAGTTTTCTCTTGGAGAGGCAATAGCAATGTATGCAGCCGGAGCCGTTGGAGCCCTGGCATATTGCTGGTCAGATACTTTCTGGTTCTCCGCGGTTGAGGGTGAGGTCTATGCAATGTCATCTCTGTTTACGGCCGTTGTTGTTTGGGCAATGCTTAAATGGGAAGAGGAAGCGGATGAAAAATATGCAAACAGATGGATAGTACTTATTGCCGTCCTGATGGGACTTTCAATAGGTGTTCAACTGCTTAATTTGCTGACAATTCCGGCTCTTGTTCTCATTTATTACTATAAGAAATACACCGTTACAAAGAAGGGCGCTTTCAAAGCATTGCTGCTTTCTTTTGCAATACTTGCAGTGGTTCTTTGGTTCATTATTCCTTATACTCCAAAGTTTGCAGCATATACAGATTTGTTGTTTGTCAATGGCTTTGGACTTCCTGTAAACAGCGGAGCCGCATTCTTTATAGCATTGGTTCTTGCTCTTTGTTTTTGGGGAGTTTATAAAACTTATAAGACAAATAAAGCAGCTTGGAATACGATATGGCTGTGCCTTGGCACAATGATGATAGGGTATTCAGTCTTTGCTGTCGTGATTATTAGATCAAGTGTAAATACTCCAACAAACGAGTATCAGCCGGATAATCCTTTTACTCTTGTAAGATACTTGAGCAGAGAGCAATACGGTAGCACTCCTATTGTTTACGGAGAGACTTATGCATCTACCCTTAAGGAGATAAAAGTTCCGCATTATTACAACATAATGCATGGTAAATATGTAAAACTGGATGCTCCGGCGGAACCTGTTTACAGTTCAGACACAAAAATGTTTTTCCCAAGAATGTATAGTTCTGCGGATCCTTCCTATGTGGATTTTTATAACATGTATACAAATGGAGGAGGACGTTATGTGGAAGGGAGCGACGCCAAGATACCTACTATGGGTGCCAATATGAAGTATTTCTTTGATTATCAAATGAACTTCATGTACTGGCGTTACTTTTTGTGGAACTTTGTTGGAAGACAGAATGATTTACAGGCAAGTATTCCCGGAGATATTTACAAGGGAAACTGGGAGAGTGGAATTACATTTCTGGATAAGGCGAGACTTGGAGATCAGAGCGAGGGACCTGCATATATTGTTCATAGCAGGGCAAAGAATCATTTCTATTTCTTGCCGCTAATTCTGGGACTTATAGGATTATGGTATCAGTACAAGAAAGACAAGAGAAATTTTGTTGTAACGCTTCTTTTGTTCTTCATGACAGGTATTGCAATCATATTATATCTTAACCAGCCTCCATATCAGCCGAGAGAGAGAGACTATGCTTATGCCGGTTCATTCTATGCGTTTGCAATTTGGATAGGCATTGCCGCTATGTGGCTGGCCGAGGTTATGGAAAAGCTTATAAAGAAGCCTGTTGCAGCCTCCGCTGTTGCGGGAGTCTTATGTCTTCTTGTGCCGATTCAAATGGTATCTCAGACATGGGATGATCATGACAGAAGCGGAAGACATACTAGTCGAGACCTTGCATACAATTATTTGCAGACTTGCGATAAAGATGCAATTCTTGTAACCCACGGAGATAATGATACTTTCCCATTGTGGTATATTCAAGAGGTGGAAGGTGTTAGGACGGATGTGAGAATTGTTAATACCTCATTGCTTGGAACAGATTGGTATATAGATCAAATGCAGCTTCAGCAATATGACTCCAAACCAATGAAGTTTACAATTAAGAAGGAGCAATATTACTACGGATGCAATGATTATGTACAGGTTATTGATAGAATAAAAGGACCAATCCTGGCCTCTGATGCTATGGATATTTTTGAAGATCCATCTATAACAATTCCGCTGACTGATGGCAAGGATCATAATTTTATCCCTTGCAAACATTTGCTGATCCCTGTAAATAAGGAGAATGTAAAGAAGTACCATATTGTTGCAGAGAAAGATTATGACAAGATTCTGGATACCATAGAACTGGTAATTCCGGAAAAGACAACTTCTATAACTAAGACAGATTTGATGTTGTTGGATTATCTTGCTCATTACAAATGGGACAGACCTCTTTATTTCTTGAGCAGGGGTGGAGACGTTAACATTGGCGAGAAGGATTATCTGCAATATGACGGCTTTGCGTATAAGTTTGTTCCTGTAAAGAGCAAGACTGGAGCTGAGGCAGGCAATATGGATCAAGTGGATGCAGAGGGCCTTTATAACAGGGCAATGAATGTTTATAGGCTGAATGCTTTAAAAGCGCCGATTAACATTGATTATCAGAATCTTTTGACCTTTAATTCTCTAATTTCCATAAGAGAGATTATGACCAATACGGCAAAATCTCTTTTGGCTATTGGAGAGAAAGAAAAGGCGGTGAAGGTGCTGGATAAAATGCAAGAAGTTATGCCGGAAAAGAATTTTCCTCTAAACAATTCTATGATATCTTCCATTAATGATGCGGCTGTTATGGACGCCATCATCGTTTATTTGGAGTGCGGACAAAAAGCCAAAGGCATTGCACTTGGAGAGAAGATGGTAAGAGAAACAGAGGAGCATATCCTGTTGTTCTCCAAGCCTTATCACGGCAAACTGATATCTGAAGATAATTTAAAGAGAAACTTGTATTACTTGCTAATGGTTGCGGATGCTTACAGACAAGGCGGTGCTGTCGCTGAGGCTAAAGCTCTGTCAGACAAGGCAAACAAGTACATCAATTTCTTCAACGGGGAGCCTGTTACTCCGGACAAGTCGGTAACTTACGGGGCTCAAACTCAACCGGCCGCAAACGCAAACCAGCTTGCGCCCAACGTTACACTGGATACTGCGGGTTAACTGCTCCGGCGCTGTGACGCGTTGACCACCTCACGATTTATTACTCCGGTGGGGGCAAAACGGGTGGTATAAAATTAATAATCTGATTATAAGATAATTATAGGGTGGGGGTCCAAAATTTGGGACCCCCTATCTTTATATTTATCTGCATATCAGTCACTTAACTACATGCCACCTATATTATTCTTCCACTAGCATATTGCAGCCGCGGAGTTCTGAATTTTTGATACGGCCGTCTATTGTGAATGTGCATTTTGTCTTTGTGCAGATTGTCTTTGTGCAGATTGTCTTTGTGCTGCGGGTCTTTGCGTCTTTAGTGCTTGCCTTGTGTGATATACTGCGTGTGTTATCCACGGTAACGGTACCGCGGTCTTCCGTCTCTATAAAACAGCATGAATTGATGTTTGCCAAATCTATGATGTTGATGCCGCCGGAACTTGTAGCATTTGAGGTGTCTGGAGAATTTGCAATATGTGAAGGCTTTGTATTGCTTGTAATTTTGAACGGATCCATCAAATCCCTTGTAAAGATTTTCATCCAAGGGGGTGTCTGAAATACCCCATTGCCGGTAGAGTATGCTTGTGATAAAAGCTCTGCCATACCATATTCCGAATGGATGAGACTTGCTCCACAATTATTTGAGGAAAATCCAAATCCCTTTGAAAGAGCGGTATGCAATTCATTGCGGTTCAGTTCTTTGCCTCTGCCTTTCATTCCGCCGGTCTCCATAACTATGAGATTGTCAAACAGGTATTTATCAAAATTTTTGGAGAAGTTTTCTTTTGGAGACTTTTGCAAAACGGCACTTGAATCTAATTTTTTTGTTTTGAGAAATTTGACAAAATCCAGCAGCGCAAAACTAACCCCAAGCAGAATTGTTGTACGATTTCCAGATATATTTTTTCCTGCCAAATCAGCACATTTTAAATAGCATGTTGAGTGTATTGAATATGGTGATTTTGAACTTTTTATAGTAGTGTGACAGCGGCATAATCTATTTAAATCTTTCAACAATTTTTCATGATTGTAAAGATAGAAACCGCCCTCTCCGCCGGCAACTTTTATTCGTTTTATCATCCTGTCCGCCATGTAAACAAGTGATGAGCCCTTACGTTCCAGATAGGATGGGAGAAGTGCCAGCAAATTGTAATTCTTTATGTTGCCGTAAAAGTATTCAAAGCTTTTTATGAAATCTTTTTCATAAATATTAATGTCCGTAACATAATGTTTTGATGGGATCATCCCGGTTGTAGCGCTGCTTGTAAAAAGCACAGTGTTGTCTGTGGTGTGCAAACAATTATGTGAATGACTGTTATCTGCGGTGTGCAAATGGCTGTCCGGGCGATTTTTATTAGCGACAGAGGATGATGGCGCTTTGCAAATTATCTGTCGGGATTTAAAAAGTTTGATAGGGAGGAAGGGGATTTCTGAAGCATGTTTGGGACGGAAGTTCTCTTTTCCGATTAGCTGCAGATATTCTTTGTATACGGGACAATTTTTTTTCTGATGGGCAAATGCTTGCAGAGCCAGGCGTTCAAATTCTGCGTCTGTCTTAATTTTGAAAATCTCTGTTGTGTATTTTGCTATGTCCATAGTCTCTTTGCAACGTACTTTTGTATCTTTCTGCAGCACTTCATTGTATCTATTTGAAATGTGCTATTGTGTCTCTTTGTGGAGTGTTATTGCAATTCCTTCAGCTGGTTGATGAACGTCTGGTCCTTCCAAAGCGCAGGCACCTTGTTTTGTCCTCCAAGTTTGCCGCGGCTTTCCATCCAACGAACAAAAGTATTGTCCTTAAGTTGCATAATTTTAAGGCGTTGCATTGTTGCATCCCCGGCGCGCTTTGCTTCATAATCTGAATTCACTTTTGTAAGTTCCGCGTCTAAAATTTTCTCAAAATCTGATATGCTTGCCGGCGCTTTTGCAAATTCAATTGCCCATAAGTGGCATCCTTTCCTGTGCAAGTCCATGAATACAGGAGCAACCGTAAATGCGCGGATTGCGCAATTGCATAATTTGCAAGCAGATGCAAGCGCTTTCTCTGCGTTGTCTATCATCATCTCTTCTCCAAACGCATTGATATACATTTTGGTGCGGCCGACAACTTTTATTCTGTGAGGAAACAAAGAGATAAATTTTACGCAATCTTCCGGCAAGTATCTCCACAGACCTCCATTGGTTGTTATGATGATTGCATAGTCTATGTTTGTTTTGACTCCTTCCAATGTAACAACGTGAGAATTATTGCCTTGCAAAGCCTCATGTAAAAATCCAAGCGGAACAAACTCATAGAATACGCCATTGTTTACAGTAAGCAGCATGCCGTCAAACGCAGGGTCATCCTGGAATGCAAAATAACCCTCTGATGCATTATAGTTCTCCAAATAATGCATAGTTTCTTTTGGAATAATTTTATTGTAAAGCTCACGATAGGGCTCAAATCCAATTCCGCCGTGCATGAACAGTTCCAAATTCGGCCATAGTTCAAGCAGATTCTCTTTATGGTTGTATTCCAGAATTTTATTGAGCAGTATGAGATTCCAGCTTGGAACTCCGGAAAAACTTGTGATGTT
>DAONEN010000063.1:0-6794 GCA_035403105.1 Candidatus Egerieousia sp.
TCTACATTAAAACCTGCGCTGGATTTTGCCGCCTCCGTTAGAGATGGCGAGGTAGGGGAAGCTGTGAAAGCATCTGAACAAGAGATAATTAAATATATGCTTAATGCACTGCCAGATGAAGTTGGAGATGTTGAAGTTTATGGTTTGCCGGAGGGAAAAGTTTCTTCTCTGGCATCAGATGATGCGGGAGATAAAATTCCTTTGTTCTCTTTTAATATCAAAGGCTGTAATGCCGGAGATGTAGCGCAATTGCTTGATAAGATGGGTATTGCGGTGAGGACAGGTTTGATGTGTGCGGAGCCGCTGCTAAATTCACTTGGAGTCACTAGTGTCATAAGGGCCTCATTTGCACCATATAACACTCTTGATGAGGCAAAGAAATTTATTGAGTGTGTAAAAAGGGCAAAGAAAATGTTGATGTAATTATCCATCGCGACATATATAATATTATTACAATACAGTAACGTGTACTGTGGTGTAAAAAGTTATAAGACTATGACAATTAATGAAATACAAAATCAAATAATAGAAGAGTTCTCAATCTTTACTGACTGGATGGACAAGTACCAGTACATAATTGATCTGGGAAAAAATCTTCCGATTATTGATGAAGCGGATAAAAAAGATGAGAATCTGATCAAAGGATGCCAAAGCAGAGTGTGGCTGATTTGCAGTGAAAAAGACGGAAAGCTATTCTTTAGGGCGGACAGCGACGCCATTATCACAAAAGGTATAATATCTTTATTGATAAGGGTTTACAATGAACAAACGCCTAAAGATATTTTAGATTCTAATTTGCACTTCATAGATACAATTGGACTTAAGGCAAATCTTTCTCCTACTCGGGCAAACGGTTTGGTTTCTATGATTAAGCAGATTAAAATCTATGCGCTTGCCTTTGCGGAGAAAGATGTAAAGTAAAAGCACAAAATAAAGAAGGACAAAACAGAAATGTGCAACGCTTAGAGCAATTAATACACTTAAAAACACACATTAAATAATAATTTATAGAAAAATTTATGGCAATAGAGAGTGATATAGTTAGAGCGATAAGACAGGTATATGATCCGGAGATTTCCGTGAACATTTATGACCTTGGACTTATCTATGAGCTTAAAGCTGAGGAAGACGGGAAAGTGTATATTAAGATGACAATGACCTCTCCAACCTGTCCTTTGGCCGATGATTTGGTAAGAGATGTAAACGATGCCGTTAAAGATGTCCCCGGGGTGAAGGATGTTAAAATTGAGCTTGTTTTTGAGCCGGCATGGGATGAGAGCAGGATGAGCGAGGCGGCAAAACTTGAGCTGGGGCTTCTGTAAAAATTTGTTGAGGTTTTAATAGTGTTTCTATGCAAAAACTGTATAGGGTTTATTTGTTGCTTGGTGGCAACATCGGGGATAAAAAGAGCATCATAGAGAAAGCTGATAAACTTTTGATTGATAAACTTTTGCCGGATTATCTTGATGTGACGGATTTAAGTGAAGCAGTGCGGACATCTTCCATATCAGAGACAGAGCCGTGGGGAATTTTTGAGAAGCAGACGGATGAGACCGGAAATATAATCCCAATAGAGAAATTTATGAATCAGGCATTTATGTGTTTGACTTATAAAGAACCGCAAGAGGTTTTGGATATTTGTCTGGAGACGGAAAAAGAATTGGGCCGGAAAAGAAAAGAAGATAAGCTTCCGCAAGATTTCAACAAAAGAAGATATCTTTCTAGGACTATAGATATAGATATTTTAAAAATTTTTGTAGAGAGCAATCATGGTGAAGGCAATACTATATGTGCTGAGCTGCAGATAAATACAGAGAGATTAACAGTGCCGCATGCAAGGTTGAAAGAGCGGCCGTTTGCCCAGAAATTGCTTAAGGAAATTTTATAAGTAAATTTGCAGCCCCTGGAAAAACAAATGTCGGCGCCTAATAATTACGCTGCTTTGAGATGTTTAGGAGGATTTAATATATTTTGATTATGACACAAGAGGAACTTTTTAAGAATCTGATTGCCCATACAAAAGAGTATGGTTTTATTTTTCCGTCCAGCGAGATTTATGACGGACTTAGCGCGGTTTATGATTATGGTCAAATGGGCAGCGAGCTTAAAAATAACATAAAAAAATATTGGTGGGATGCTATGGTTAAGCTGCATGAGAATATTGTTGGGATTGATTCCTGCATTTTTATGCATCCTAAAATTTGGAAGGCTTCCGGACACGTTGATGCGTTTAATGACCCGCTGATTGATAACAAAGATTCTAAAAAGCGCTACCGTGCGGATGTGCTTTTGGAAGATTATATTGCAAAGCTTGAGGCTAAGGCAAATAAAGAGGTTGAGAAAGGGAAGAAAAGATTTGGAGACTCTTTTGATGAACAGCAATTCCGTGAGACGAATCCTAACGTATTGCGTGAAACCACTAAGATTAAGCAAGTTAGAGAGAGAATGACCAAAGCGCTTAATGATAATGATTTAGCAGCGTTGAGGCAACTAATTATAGATTGTGAAATTGCAGATCCAATTTCTGGAACTAAAAATTGGACAGATGTAAGACAATTTAATTTGATGTTTTCCACTCAAGTTGGAAGTGTTTCTGATGATGCAGGTACAATTTATTTGAGACCGGAGACGGCTCAGGGTATTTTTGTAAACTTCCTTAATGTGCAGAAGAGCGGCAGAATGAAAATCCCCTTTGGAATAGCTCAGATGGGCAAGGCGTTTAGAAATGAGATAGTGGCTAGACAATTTATATTTAGAATGAGGGAGTTTGAGCAGATGGAGATGCAGTTCTTTGTAAAGCCTGGAGCGGAGATGAAATGGTTTGAGTACTGGAAGCAGCACCGCTTGGCTTGGCATACTGCAATTGGCTTGGGCAAAGAGAATTATAGGTTCCATGATCATGAAAAACTTGCACATTATGCAAATGCGGCAACTGATATTGAGTTTAACTTCCCGTTTGGATTTAAGGAGCTGGAGGGTATTCACTCAAGAACAGATTATGACTTAAGAAGACATCAGGAGTTCAGCGGCAAGAAAATACAGTACTTTGATCCGGAGGATAATGCAAGCTATACCCCTTATGATATAGAGACCTCTGTAGGTCTCGACAGAACGGTGCTTGCTGTCTTGTCATCTGCGTATAATGTTGAAAAACTGGAGAATGGAGAGGAGAGAGTTGTTATGAAATTTCATCCGGCCCTGGCTCCTGTTAAAGTTGCAGTTTTGCCGCTGGTTAAGAAAGATGAGTTGAGTGCTGTGGCTCAGGAGATTATGGATGAGTTGAAATTTGATTTCAACTGCCAGTATGAAGAGAAAGATACTATCGGGAAGAGATATAGAAGACAGGATGCTATTGGCACACCGTTCTGTGTAACCGTTGATTTTGATACACTTAATGATAATACTGTTACATTAAGAGAGAGAGATTCTATGAAGCAGGAGAGGGTGTCTATTGAGAAGATACATGAGATTGTTGCTCAGAAGGTGAGCATGAAGAGACTGCTTGAACAATTGAAATAGAGTCTCTAATATCCGTCGGGAATAAAAAAAAGAGGGGTAATTTTGCAAAAACAGAAATAAGTTTTACATTTGCAGCCCCTTTCTAAGGGATTCGGGGTGTGGCGCAGTTGGCTTAGCGCACCTGCTTTGGGAGCAGGGGGTCCTCCGTTCGAGTCGGAGTACCCCGACAAGTTTTTCATAGTAAAGTTTGGAGCAATCATTTGCGTAAGCAGGTGATTGTTTTTTTTGTTGTTAAGTTTCATCTGATTTGGCGCGGGATTTTTGTACGCAGTATTTCCCATTTTTTTCCATTTAGAAGAGGTCTAAAACATTACTCAACCAAATTATTATGAATTTATTTTGTAGGGCTATTTATCGTAAATTTTTTTTAATTATTTGTTTTACAATCTTTTCTACAGTTCTATTTTCTCAGGAACGTCCTGTTTCATTAAGTGTTAAAGGCGGTGTTTCTTTAAATAGTTTTGGAAATGATAATCGCGTCGGCGGCAGAGTAGGGGTTGCCGCGGAGATTCCGTGCAGTAACAAAGTCTCCATTCAACCCGCTTTGTTTTTTTCTGCAAAGGGCGGCAATTCTCACTCAACTTGGAGTATTACTAAAACATCTTATGGTTCAACTGAGCAACAAACCACTATCACAGATAGAAAATGGGCATCTGCGGCAAATTATATAGAAATGCCTGTGGAAGTATTGTTTCATATCCCCTTTCATAAACAAGGGCGTGGCTTGCAACTCTCTGTGGGGCCTTATTTTGCAGCTGCAGTTGGCGGTAAAACCACCTACACAAAAAAGGTAAATGGTGTACAGACGGAAAAATACACGTATGATACTTTTAGCAAAGATGGTATGGATTTTAAAAAATATGACATAGGGATGGCGTATGAAATCCACTTTGAATTAGGGCATTTTTTGATTGGGAACTATTTTGAAGTTGGTGCTATACCTCTTTCTGGAAATACGGTATTGCATTACGCCTTTGGTCAAAGAAATGTTTCCGTTGGTATTGATTTTGGCTATAGGTTCTAAAACAGAGAAGATTTATTTATTTTTTTTCTTCCGGTTGTTAATGTGAGAGTTCAGAAATTATAGTTTTATTCTCTTTAGAAATTCTGAAGGAGTCTCTGGATTTTTGGGCTGTCATTTTTTTTATTCTTCCCGATAGTTCATTGTTTCTTAGGAAGTTAATGGTCTTCTCCGGATATTTTGCGGCAGCAGTTGCAAGGCACCAGGCAACTCCCATTTCTACATAAAACGGAGTGTTAAACCCTTCTGGAGATTTTGTTTTTGAGTTGCCGGATATTGATTTTTCTTTTGAATAAAACTGACCGTTTTTGCCGGCAATGGTTCCGCATATTGATAAAACGTCATCAATATGTTGGTCGTCTAAGAAATTGGTCATCAGCATGATTACGGCAAATCTGCAATAAAATTCTTTTTTAGATTTTAGATATGGCTGCAGAAAATCCCATACAGATTCTTTATCATCTGCTGTTAGTTTTTTACACCAATTTGTGGTACTGCAGGCAACATCATTGACCGCCCAGTTATCAATCATTGGCATAAATTTCTTATACCACTTAAATCTTTCATTTAAAGGCATTTTAACGGAACCAATCAAAATACCTGTGAGTAATTTTTCCTCCAAGAAAGTTGCTTCTGTTGTTTCAGCTTCCAAGATTTTTTGCCAATCCTCTTTTATGAGTTTTTTAGCAAGAGTCCTGATGGCCGGAATTCTTACTCCCAATATGTTCCCCCCTTGCTTTTCTGCGGCTTCTTTGCCGCCAAAAACTATTCGGGCGTTAAACTCTTTGTATTGGCTGTCGTGAGGCAAAGCGAGAGCCATTAATTGATTTAATATTTCTGTGCGGATTTTAGCCATGCTTAAATTTTTTATTATGAGGGTTGGGGAAGTGTCAAAGCCTTATGCAAAGTTAATAAGGGTTGGAGTATGTGCAAGCGGTGAAAAAGGTAAATCTTTCAGTAATTTATGTAAATTGCATCGGGCAAAGGGCCTTATTTTTGTAACGCAATAGAATGCGAATGTAAACTAAAATTGACAATGAAATTGTCGGAATAAATTAAATATTAATTATGAGCAATTTTGATATGTATGTTCCTACCAGACTGGTGTTTGGACAAGGACAGTTGAATAATCTTCACACTCTTCCGCTTCCGGGAAAGAAAGCGTTGATAGTTATCTCTAATGGTAAATCTACAAGGGCAAACGGTTATTTGGATAGAACGCAGGAGCAGTTGAAAATGGCTGGCATTGAGTATGTTGTGTTTGATAAAGTTGAGCCTAATCCGTTGAAGGCGACTGTTGAGGCGGGCGGAAAAATGGCACGCGAGAATCATTGCGACTTTATACTTCCGCTGGGCGGGGGAAGTTGCATGGATGCTGCAAAAGGCATTGCTACAATGGCTACAAATGACGGTGATTTGTGGGATTATATTGCACTTGGAACGGGCAAGGGGAGGCCAATTATTAACCCTCTCCCGATAGTTGCTGTTTCCACAACGGCCGGAACGGGCTCAGAGACAGACAATGGTGCGGTTATTACCAATCCGGAAACAAAAGAAAAGACAGCTCTTTTTGGAGTAAATTTATTTCCTGTTCTTGCTATAGTTGACCCCGAATTGATGGCGTCTGTTCCCCCAAAATTCACAGCATATCAGGGATTTGATGCAATTTTCCATAGTCTTGAAGGATATGTTTCCAAGTTTGCAAATTTGATGAGCGATATGTATGCTCATACTGCAATTTACAATGTGTCTCATTATCTGCCGCGTGCCGTAAAGAATGGAAAAGATATGGATGCGCGAGAGAAAGTGGCCTTTGCAAATTCACTTTCCGGGACAGTTATGTGTGTTGGAACTTGCACCGCAGAACACTCTTTGGAGCATGCATTATCTGCTTATCATCAGGTACTTCCACACGGAGCCGGTTTGATTATGATTAGTAAAGCGTACTATTCTTGTTTGATTAGAAAACATTCTTGTGATGAGAGATTTGTACAGATGGCAAAGATTATGGGAATGGAGAATGCCTCTAAGCCTGAGGATTTTATAACAATGCTTGTAAGACTTCAGGAGGATTGCGGTGTTGCAGATTTAAAGATGTCCGACTATGGAATTCAGCAAAATGAATTTGAGGATATGGTTAAAAATGCAAAGGGCTGCATGAGCATGTTGTTTGATTGTGAGAGACTTCCATTAACAGATGAAGATTGTATAAGAATCTATCGCGAGTCTTATAAATAATATTGACTAGCGCACA
>DAONEN010000064.1:0-5477 GCA_035403105.1 Candidatus Egerieousia sp.
AGTTGTGGAATACCAATTATATAGCTTATGATATGCTTTATAATACTTTTAAGTTCACCAACAGATATACTCAAGAAGAGTACAGAAATTTCTCTGAAAGGATGCATAAAACACTTGAGCAGTGGCCGGATGAGTTGCTGCCGCTGATGGATTTATACCTAATGATTTACAGTAATCCTATTGTAAATAAGTTGTCTGTTGAATAATGTTAAGTCTATTTTATACCTTTGCGGCAGATTATTTAGTGTAAAGAATGCGCAAAGGTTTCAGGAGTATAATAGCCGTATTATTGATTGCCATCTGGTTTGCCCCGATGGGAATCAAGCTGGCTGACAGCGCTTTCCATAAGCACGATACTTTTTCTTGCAACGCTGGCCCAAATGAGAGGCACATTCACGCTTTGCATGAAAATTGTCTCATTCCTTTCCTGTCTTTTTTTGTATGTTTGAAAACTTCTGATGCGCAAGTTGACGCAAATATTTTTACGCCTGCCAAGTTGCTTGTTTCACTGGTTGAAAATCATATAGACCAATCTTATTTTTTCTATTCTCTAAGAGCTCCGCCGGTTAAAATTTTATAATAATGTGTCGCGTCAGCGGCAAAAATTTGTGCATTCGCATTCTATGCGGATGTTATTTTTCTATTATAAAATTTTAATATAATTCAATGAAACGTAATTTATTGCGCGTGATATTAATATTAATGTCACTTTTGCCAATTTCAGTTTTTTGTTTTGCCGACAACGGAGATGTCCACATAATAGGACATGTAGAAAATAAAAATACAAAAGAGTTGCTTGCGGGGATAAGCATAACAATAAAGGGGACCGAGATTGGTACATTCACAGATGCAACCGGTCACTACATGATAAAAAATATCAAACCGGGCAAATATATCATAACTGCCTATGGAATAGGTTTTAAGAAACAGGAGAAACTGATGGATGTTTCTTCTGCAGAGAGTGCGGAGGCTGATTTTGAAATGGAGGAGGATAATATGCTGCTGGAGAGCATTGTCGTTTCTGCAAACAAGAATACCACTAATAGGAGAGAGGCTCCCTCTATTGTTAATGTTATATCTCCAAAGTTTTTTGAGCGGACGAATTCTGTCTGTCTGTCACAGGCCCTTAATTATCAGCCAGGTTTAAGAGTGGAAACAGATTGCCAGAACTGCGGTTATCAGCAGGTTAGAATTAATGGCATGGACGGTTCTTATTCTCAGGTGCTTATAGATGGCAGGCCCATATTTAATTCCTTGCAAAGCGTTTATGGAATAGAGCAGGTGCCTGCAAACATGGTTGAAAGAGTGGAAGTTATACGCGGAGGCGGTTCGGCTCTTTATGGCTCAAATGCAATAGGCGGGATTGTAAATATTATTACAAAAGATCCCGACAGAAATTCTGCGACGGTTGAGAATAACACATCTTTTGTCGGATGTAAAACGCAAGACATCACAACGTCTTTTAATGCCTCTGTTATTTCAGATGACAACGCTGCAGGCGTTGTGGTTTTTGGTTCTGTCAGAAATAGGAATCCTTATGATGCGAATGGTGATGATTTTTCTGAAATCACAAAACTTGACTCTAGAAATATTGGAGTTAAAAGTTATTATAAAACAGGAGCTTATGGCAAGTTGACGGTGGAATATCATAGTTTGTATGAGTTCAGGCGCGGCGGAAATAAATTTAATTTGCCTCCTCACTGCGCGGATATAGCGGAACAGGCCCAGCATAAAATCAATACGGGAGGAGTGAAATATGATTTATTTTCCCGCAATGGTAGCGGGCATACTGTCCTTTATACATCGGGGCAGATTGTGAGCCGCGATAATTATGCTGGTGCTCAGAGAGATACTAACGCTTATGGCAGGACTAATAATAACACTTTTGTTGCGGGAATGCAGTATTCCTATGATTTTGAAAAGATTGTCTTTATGCCATCTCAGTTCACCGCGGGGGCTGAGTATATCAATGATAAGCTGCATGATGAAATATTGGGATACGACCGCATTATAGATCAGACAATTGGGAGCTTTGGCTCCTTTTTGCAGAATGAGTGGAAAAATAAAGAGTGGAGCATTCTTATTGGTGCAAGAATAGATAAAAACAGCCAGATACACAATCCAATAATCAGTCCGCGCATCAATTTACGCTACAACCCAAATGATATTTTTAGTTTCCGTGCAAGCTTTTCTTCCGGCTTTCGGGCGCCGCAAATTTATGATGAGGATTTGCACGGTTCAGCCATTGGAGGAAATAACGTTTTTGTCAAGAATGCAGATAATTTAAAAACCGAGAAATCTCACAGTATCAGTTGTTCAGCAGATTTTAACAAGAAAATAGGAGGTGCATCTGTCGAGATTATGACAGAGGGATTCTATACAAATCTTAAGAATGTTTTTTATCTGCGGGAAATTGGAAAAGATGCATCCGGAACTTTGTTGATGGAGAGAAACAATGGAAGCGGAGCAACTGTTGCCGGAATAAATACGGAGTGTAAAGTTGCATTCTCCGCCGCTTTGCAATTTCAGTTTGGCTACACCTTTCAACACAGCAGATATAAGCAATCGCAGACATGGAGCGATGATTCCTCTGTAAAAGCGGAAAAAAAGATGTTTAGATCTCCGGATAGTTACGGATATATAACTGCCTATTATCAGCTGGTTAAGAGTGTGGAGATTGCAATTGACGGAACATACACCGGGAGTATGATTGTACAACATTATGCTGGTTATATTTTGAACGATTGTCAAAAGACAACTAAAGATTTTTTTGATTGCGGGGTTAAATTCTCTTATTCGTGCAAGCTTAAGAGACTTGCGGAGATAAAACTGAGCATTGGTCTTAAAAATATATTTGACAGTTTCCAAACTGATTTTGATAAGGGGCAGTATAGGGATTCAAAATATATTTATGGGCCTCAATTGCCCAGGACTCTTGTGTTTGGAGTAAAAATTGGCATATAAATGTTGCTTTGAACCTTATTTCTGCAACAAATTGACTAATTTTACGACAATATGTAAAGCGAAAAACTAATAATCTTTTATGAAAAAATACTTTTTTGTACTTTTAATATGCGCAATGACTTCCTCTATGGCCATAGGTCAGACGGAAGCAAGGTGGTTGCGCTATCCTGCAATTTCTCCCGACGGGCAGAGCATTCTGTTTGGGTATATGGGAAACATCTATAAGGTGAATGTTAGCGGAGGCGTTGCCGCACCGGTTACCACGGGAAGTGATTATAACTCTCATCCTGTTTGGTCTCATGACGGAAAAACGATAGCATTTGCTAGTGACAAGTCCGGGAATTTTGATGTTTATACGATGTCTGCAAATGGCGGAGTTCCAATGCGTTTGACTTGCAATAGCGCGGCGGATTATCCGCAGGATTTCACTGCTGATAACAAATTTGTTTTGTTTAGCAGTCCTAGAAATGCTCCTGCAAAGAGCGTAAGATTTCCTAGTTCCAGATTGTTTCAAAATATTTATACTGTTCCGGTTGGCGGAGGAAGACCGATATTGGTTTCTGCTGCCGGAATGGATATTGCGCACTATAATTGTGCAGGAACAAAAATAGTTTTCCAGGATAGGAAAGGTTATGAAGATGACTATAGAAAGCATCATGTTTCTCCTGTAACAAGAGATATCTGGATATATAATATTCCTGATAATCAATACACTAAGGTGACAAATTTTAAGGGGGAGGATTTGGTTCCCGTTTTTGCATCAGATGACAATTTCATTTATTATACCAGCGAGCAAGATGGAACTCTTAACGTTTATAAGAGAAATGTGTCTTCCGGAACTGAGATACAAATGACTCATTTTAAGGGATTCCCTGTAAGAGACTTGAGCATCTCCGCAAACGGCACTCTTGCTTTTGTGTGGAAAGGAGATATTTATACAATGCGTGAAGGCTCTCAGCCTCAGAAGATTGCGGTTGCTGTTGCGGATGATGCAGGTTATCAGGCATCTGTAGTGTTGCCTCTTAACGGAGTTACTGAATTTGAGGTAAGTCCTAACGGAAAGGAAGTTGCATTCATCAACAGAGGTGAGCTTTTTGTCTCCGGCGTAAAAGATGCCCGTACAAAAAGAATCACCAATACTCCTTGGCAGGAGAGAATGATTTGCTGGTCTCACAATGGAAAATATCTTTTCTTCTCCGCTGAAAGAGACGGTAAATGGGGCATTTACAAAGTTTCATTAAAAGATACTACTGAAAAATATTTCTATGCGTCAACATTGCTTAATGAAGAGCCTGTTGTTGTGAACGATAAGGACAATTTCCAGCCGCTATGTTCTCCTGATAATAAGAAGCTGGCTTACATATGTGAGCGTAATGTGCTTAAAGTCATAGATTTGGCAAGTGAAAAAACTGTAACTGTTTTGCCTGAGGGACATAACTATTCTTATGCAGACGGAGACTGGGGTTTTAAATGGAGTCCGGATAGCAAGTGGCTGCTTGTAGACGATTCTAAGGATAGAATGGCTGCTCGTAATACAGCTCTTGTTAAAGCTGACGGGACAGGTGAAATTAAATATCCTGTCAACAGCGGTTTTGGAGAATTTAATGCGGATTGGGCTCTAAAAGGTGAAATGATGGTTTATCTTTCAACCCGTGCAGGCAATAAATCTTTGGCGGGATCTGGTGCAGATGAGCCTGATGTTTACGGAATATTCTTTGACCAGAAGACTTACGACAGATATATGTTGAGCAAGGAGGATTATGAACTGCTACAGGAGAAAGAGAAGGCTGAAAAAGCTGATAAGGCAGGAAAAAAAGATGGGGACAAGGCTGTCGGGAATAAAAAAGATAAAGGCTCAAAAGCTAAAAAAGATGGAAAAGCTGCAAGCTCAGATTCCACTAAGGTTAATGATATCACATTTGACTGGAATAATATAGAAGAGAGAAAGGTAAGGCTTACAAGCAATGCAAGTTCTTTGAGAGGTTATGCATTTAACAAGGATGCAAGCAAAATTTATTATTTGGCTAATGCGCAGAAAGGGAGCGAATTGTGGGTGTCTGACCCAAGAGAAAAGGAAACAAAGGTTCTTGCAAAACTTTCCGGCGGCGCAGACGGACTTGGGATTAGCGATGATGATGCCACTTTGTTTACTGTAAGCGGAGGAAGTTTGATGTCCATAGATGCAAAGAGCGGAGAGGTGAAGCCTATTGCATTAAATGCAAAAATGGAGTTGAACAAAGCAGGCGAGAGAGCATATATTTATGATCATGCATGGGCTCAGGTTGTGAAGAAATTCTATGATCCTAAGATTCATGGAATAGACTGGAAAATGTATCACGACGAGTACGCAAAGTTCTTGCCATATATCAATAACAACTATGATTTCCAGGCACTTTTGAGCGAATTGCTGGGAGAGCTTAATGCTTCTCATACAGGAGGAAGATACTATGCTTCCGCTCCTTCAAATGCAGACCGCACGGCTTCTCTGGGATTCTTATTTGATGAGACTTATA
>DAONEN010000065.1:0-2229 GCA_035403105.1 Candidatus Egerieousia sp.
TCTATTGTAGCGTTGGAGACGGGTGAGGCTATTGCATATTCTATGTGGAAGCTTTTGGACAGAGGAAAATGGATTGTAAGTCCTGGAGATGAAATTTATACCGGAGAAGTCGTTGGAGAGTACACAAGGGCAATGGATTTGAATGTGAATATCTGCATTAAGAAAAAGCTTACAAACGTAAGAGCGTCAGGTTCAGATGAGAAGGCTGTTCTGCCTCCTCCAATGCAATTTACGCTTGAGGAAATGTTGGAGTATATTCAGGATGATGAGCTTGTTGAGGTTACGCCAAAGCATTTGAGAATAAGAAAGATTTATCTGGAAGAGAACGAGCGCAAGAGGCACCAGCAGCAGAATTCTTAGGACTTTTTGCCTTTACCGATTATTTAGGTATATTTGCGCCCCCAAAGGATTTATGAGGCTCGGCGATGGATTATAAGATTCAGATAAGCGGATTGGCACAGGGAAAGCATGATTATGAATTCCCTGTAAAAGGAGATTTCTTTAAAGAGTTTGGCAATTCTCAGATTAAGGATGCCGCTCTTAGTGCCAAGGTTGTTCTTGATAAGGGAAGCGGTTGGATGAATGTGAGTTGCAACGTTGTTGGCACTGTAGTGACAGAATGCGACAGATGTTTGGATGACCTGGAAATTCCGATGGATTTTACTGCAGACATAGCGGTAAAAGAGGCAAAGCTGGGAGAGGAGACAGAGAGCACGGATGAGTTCCTAATTATTGACCCGTCAGAGGGAGAAATTGACTTAAAGCAGTTTATATATGATTATATCTGCGTAAATGTGCCTCTTAAGAAAGAACATGAAGAGGGGATGTGCAATCCAAAGATGCTGAAAAAGTTAAAAGAACTTGAAGCTGGCGAGGTTGCGCAAGAGGACAAAGAGTCTTATGCACCGTTTGGCGATTTAGACAAATTGTTGAAAGAAGCGGAAAAAAAGAAGAAATAAACTGTCGTGAAATTTATCGACAATTAATTGATAATTAATTATTTAAAAATATTTTAAAATGGCACATCCAAAACATAAGCTTTCTAAGCAAAGAAGAGACAAGAGAAGAACTCATGATAAGGCGGAAATTCCTACACTTTCAACTTGTTCCAATTGCGGTGCTACTGTTATGTATCACCACGTGTGTCCTGAGTGCGGTTACTACAGAGGACGCCTCATTATCTCTAAAGAGAAGGCCAAGTAAGGTGCAATGATAAGAGTTGGCGTTGATGCAATGGGCGGAGATTTTGCCCCTGAGAATGTTATTCTAGGAGCAATTGAAGCTTATTCTAACATCAATGCTGATGCTCGAATTGTTCTTGTTGGCGACAGCGAGAAAATTACCGGGGTTTGCAAGCATTATGGCTTTGACTCCGGCAATTTTATTATTAAGGATGCTACTGAACAGATAGGGATGGGGGAACATCCCGTCAAAGCGTATATCAAGAAGACCGATTCCAGTATACATGTGGGCTTTAAAATGTTAGCCAACAATGAGTTGGATGCATTTGCGAGTGCCGGCAATACAGGTGCGATGCTTACTGGTTCTGTTTATACTTTGAATCTGTTGCCCGGCATAATAAGGCCGTGCATTTCTGCTAAAATGCCGCTTGCTGACGGAAGCGATATTTTGATTCTGGATGTTGGCTTTAATGCAGACACAAAAGCGGACGTTCTTTATCAATTTGGAATTATTGGCTCTATTTATGCAAAGACAATGATGGGAATTGCTAAGCCGCGCGTTGCGCTTTTGAATGTTGGCAGCGAGGAAGAGAAGGGGAACATGGAGGCGCAGGAGGCTTATGAAATAATGAAGGATACGGAAGAATTTGATTTTGTCGGCAATATGGAGGCAAACAATTTGTTCAATGGCGGAATCGCAGATGTGCTTGTAACAGATGGATTTACGGGGAATATTGTCCTTAAGCAGGCAGAGGGAATGTACGCATTGGTTTCCAAACTTGGCGTGAACCACCCGTTCATGAACAGGTTTAATTATGAATTTTACGGCGGCACTCCTGTGCTTGGAGTTTCTGCTGCGGTTGTGATAGGGCACGGAGCCTCAACGCCGCTGGCAATAAAGAATATGATTCTAGAGGCTGAAAAGGCTGCAAAGAACGGTCTTGTATATAAATTGTCACAAGGTGCTAAAATTATTAAAGATGAGTAAGTTAAGAGCAATTATAACAGGAATGGAGGCATATCTTCCAGATTATGTCCTTACTAATGA
>DAONEN010000065.1:2329-3600 GCA_035403105.1 Candidatus Egerieousia sp.
CTGGATTCCATACTTCATGTTGACGGCGTTGGAAGGAAATATCTTTTCCAGGTTGGTGGAGGTTCTTTGTATCCCGCTTCTGAAGAAACTGTCAAGAAGAGAATGCACTACATCCATCAGGAAGGCCAGCAGGTGTTCAGACATGCAGTTGTCGGAATGGCTGATGTTTCCGCAGAAATTATGGATAGACATAATCTTAAGGCTGAGGATATTGCTTACCTTGTACCCCACCAGGCTAATTTGAGAATCATAGATGCAACCGCAAAGAGAATGGGTCTTGCTAAGGAAAAAGTGCTGATTGACATAGAGAAATTCGGCAATACTGCGGCAACTTCTATACCGCTGGCTTTGTGGGATTTCAGAGATAAAATTCACAAAGGAGATTTGCTTATATTCTCTGCCTTTGGTGCTGGATTTACCTGGGGAGCAGAGCTTTACAGGTGGGCTTATTAAAATGGCGTCGCGCAGAAAATGCGTGGTTTTTGGTCCCATAGTTCAATGGATAGAACGGAAGTTTCCTAAACTTCAAATCTGGGTTCGATTCCCAGTGGGGCTACAATGAAAAGGGTAGAATCAGACTCTCCTGTTAATGTCCTTCACATGTTGAAGGATTTATCTTTTGGTGGCCCGCAAAACCTTGTGTTAGACATGATTCGCGGCAACAAAGAGACTAAGCTCTTTAACTTTTTTGTCGTATACAATACCCCGTCCACCCAGGCAAGACTTAATGATTATTCCAATGGAGCAAATGTTCAGATGTACAAGCTGGACAGATGGAGCATAAGCTGTATGATTTCTTATGTTAAAAAGTTAAGAGAAATTATTCGTGCCAATAATATACAAATTGTTCATTGTCACACTAATATAGATGCGTATAGGGCGCGTCTTGCAGTAATACCATATAACATAAAGGGATTTTTTCACAGCCGCAAAAATCGCAAACATACAATTGTCGTGCTGACAATTCACGGCATGACGCTGAATCTGAATTATCTCTCTGAATTTTTCATGGGGGAAATTGACAATACAATTTCTGAAAAAAATATTAGAGTTCTCGACAGATTTTTTTTGAAGCATTGTAAAATCTGCTTTGAAAGCAAGGCGGCAAGAGAGTTTTATCTTAAAGATTACCACCAGTATCCGGAGTTTGGAGATGAAAAAGGCGGTATACTTATGAAATCTGTAGTCATACGTAACGGCGTATTTGTTCCCCGCATACTTAACGCAAAACCAATAAGTTATGGAGAACTTAACAGTTATGTAATGCATTA
>DAONEN010000065.1:3700-5199 GCA_035403105.1 Candidatus Egerieousia sp.
GTTATTGTTATCCAGGCAATTACAAGAATTACTGCAAACCAGATTATTCCTTTCTTGTTCTCTTTTAAAAATGTCAAGAAATTTTTCATAATAATATTTTTTTAAAAATTGTAGAAGCAAAAATATATAGCTATTCAAGTGCGTCAAGGCCAATTGATACATTTTTAACGCTATCTCTCATTTTTTTACAATTCAAGAATTTTTTGTAGGATAAAATTTACGATATGTAATTGTTGCTTTGTGACATGCTATAATTTGAAACAATGTTGTTATATTCATAAAAGGTTAACATGTAGCGTGTTGCGTTATTTTTTGTGGTTTTTATATGGTTTCTATATGGTTTTTCAGCATTTTTTTCTATTTTTGCGGCTCGCGTCGTATAGAAATTTTAAAAAATATTGTTAATAATTTAAATAGATAATTATGTCTGATACTAAAAGAGTTTATCGTTTTGGCGGAACGTCTGCAGAGGGCAACGGCAAAATGAGAAATGAGCTAGGAGGAAAAGGTGCAAATCTTGCAGAGATGTGTTTGCTTGATATGCCAGTTCCTGCAGGTTTTACAATTACCACTGATTGCTGCAATGAATATTATAAAGAAGGTTGTAAATACCCCGATGGCCTTAAGCAAGAGGTAGATGCAGCGTTGGCCGCTACAGAACAAATAATGGGAAGGAAGTTTGGAGATGCCAAAGACCCTTTGCTTTTGTCTTGTCGTTCCGGCGCTAGAAGTTCTATGCCCGGTATGATGGAGACCGTTCTTAATATTGGATTAAGCACGGAAACAATTCCCGGTTTAATTGCACAAACCAAGAATCCTAGATTTGTATATGATGCTTACAGACGTTTGATTATGATGTATTCAGATGTTGTTATGGAGAAGGCGGAAGGTATTGAACCTGAGGATGGCAGAGGCATCAGAGTACAGTTGGACAGAATGCTTGCAAAAGTTAAAAAAGATAAGGGATACAAACTGGATACTGATTTAACAGAGGAAGATTTGAAAGAGCTTTGCGCAGACTTCAAAATTAGGGTTAAACAAGAATTGGGAAAACCTTTCCCTGATGATCCTCAAGAGCAACTGTGGGGCGGAATTGGAGCTGTCTTTAAATCTTGGAACGGACGCAGAGCCGTGTCTTACAGAAGAATAGAAGGTATCCCTGATGATTGGGGAACAGCAGTAAGCGTTATGTCTATGGTGTTTGGAAATATGGGAAATACCTCCGCTACCGGAGTCGCATTTTCTAGAAATCCTGCAACGGGAGAGAATAAGTTCTACGGTGAGTGGCTGGTTAATGCACAGGGTGAAGATGTTGTTGCGGGTATCAGAACACCTAATCCGTTAAACGAGGCAACAAAGAATGAGCACAACAAAGAAATGCTTTCTTTAGAGCAGGCCATGCCGGAAGTATATGATCAATTGGTTGGTATTCAGAGTAATCTGGAACATCATTTCCATGATATGCAGGACTTGGAGTTTACTATTGAGAATGGAAAACT
>DAONEN010000066.1:0-1820 GCA_035403105.1 Candidatus Egerieousia sp.
TTAGTATGAAAATCATTGTTGGTTTAAGCGGCGGAGTGGACTCCAGTGTTGCGGCGTATCTCCTTAAGAAACAGGGATATGACGTAGAGGCTCTGTATATGCAGAACTGGCATGACATAACAGGCACTCTGCACGGGGAGTGTGAATGGGAAGAGGAGCGCGTTGTAGCAGAGATGGTTGCAAAGAAGATAGGAATCCCGTTTCACTTTGTTGATTTGAGCGGAGAGTACATGAAACAGGTTGCAGACTACATGTTTGCAGAGTACGCCGCAGGCCGCACTCCAAACCCGGACGTTCTGTGCAACAGCAAAATAAAGTTTGACGCCTTCCTTAAACATGCAATAAGTTTGGGTGGTGATTTTGTCGCGACGGGTCATTATTGTAAGAAGTCTATTCTAGACAGCAATGCTGCAATAAATGAAAAAGCTGACTTTAATTTTAGGCCAGAACAATATTCATCTAATAAAGATTTGATATACAGAATTTTTGCCGGAGATGACAAAAACAAAGACCAGAGCTACTTCTTATGCCAGCTATCACAGGAGCAACTGGCTAAGGCAATTTTTCCTCTTGGAGAATTGACAAAGCCGGAGGTGAGGAAGATTGCAAAAGAGGCGGACCTTCCGTCTGCGGAAAAGAAAGACTCTCAAGGTATTTGCTTTGTAGGTAAGGTTGACTTGCCGATATTTTTGCAGCAAAAGATAAAGCCAAAAGAGGGCAAGGTTGTAGAAATTTTTAAAGAGGATTTTCCTGCAATTGACGAGAGGAGGATTGCTGAACTAAATGCAGAGCACGCAGCAAATGCTGCTGCAAATAATGCAGCAGTAAATCATGAAGCAAATGATGCTGCAAATGAAAATGATGCTGCAAATGCTGCAAACGCCGTCAATGACGCTGCAAATGATGCTGCAAATGACGCTGCAATTGATGAAGCAAATGATGCCGCAAAAGCAACAAAAAGTTATGCGGTTAATTCAGCAGAAAACAATACAGAATCTGTCGGGAATATAACAGTCGGGAATATCACAACAGATCAGCTTATAAAGCTCTCAACTCTTGTTAAATACAAAGAGTCAGACGGGAATGTCATTGGGACTCACATAGGAGTTCAGTATTATACAATTGGTCAAAGACACGGATTAAATATTGGCGGGCACCCGGGCTCAATATTTATAATTGCCACGGACATAGAGAGTAATACAATTTATGTTGGGGAAGGCAGTGATCACCCCGGACTTTACAGAAAAGGCTTGATGATTAAAAACTCTGATGTTCACTGGATTAGAAGGGACTTGACAATGCAAGAGGGAGAAAAAAAGGAGTATCTTGTACGCATCCGTTACCGTCAGCCGTTGCAGAAAGCCACTCTGTATCAGCGTGCTGAAGGGCTATTCATTATCTTTGAAAAGCCGCAGCGCAGCATAACGCCGGGCCAGTTTGCCGCATGGTATGAACCGGCGGAGCTGGAGATGCTGGGGAGCGGTGTGATTTGAGCAGCCGATGGTGGCCTAATCTAAGCATCTTATTTCCAGGTTATTATAGAGCATGGGGGCGCGATATTGACACCCCTTACATCTGTATCTAATTGATATTCAGTAATATAGTTTTATACCACATTCAGTAACATGATTTTATACCACCAAGAGATTTCAAAAAGAACTATGCTTTGGAAGTATTGACAATCAAATAGTTACAAAATAAGAATTCTCTATAAATTCCTATTTTACAACTTACTGATAATCAGAAGTCCCAGGGCGTAGTTCCGCATGATATGAATCGGCGGAGCGGAAATGCTGCGGAACGGAAATGCTGCGGAACGG
>DAONEN010000066.1:1920-4811 GCA_035403105.1 Candidatus Egerieousia sp.
CGGAAATGCTGCGGAACGGAAATGCTGCGGAACGGTGTGATTTAAACTGCAGTTGGCCGCTCCGCTTGGAGATTATTTTTCAGCCGCAGCACGTTTTGCACGCTCAAGGGAATCCAGGACATGCTGGTACTTGCGGGCATTGGCGGCGTGTTCTGTATCCGTTACTGCAAACAGGTGAGTTCCATTGAGTTTTGGATTTGCGCAGAAGTACATGTAGTTAGTCTTAGCAGCATTTAGCACGCCGTCTATACCGGCCTTGCTTGGAATTAAGATTGGTCCCGGAGGAAGGCCAGTATGTTTGTATGTGTTATACGGAGAATCTACCTGCAAGTGTCTGAATAATATTCTTTTAATGGTCTGATCATGCAACGCAAATTTGACCGTAGGGTCTGCGCAAAGTCTGTCGCCTTTATGATATCTGTTTAGATAAACGCTTGCAATATTCGGATATTCAGGAACATAGTTACTCTCATCACAAACAATGGAGGCCACAACGGAAACTTCCGGTTTTGTAAGTTCCATATTCTGAGCCTTTGACACGCGCTCCGGAGTCCAGAACTTATCATACTCCGCCTTCATCTTTGCTATGAATTCTGCAGGAGTAACGGTCCAATACATTTCATAACTATCGGGAATAAAAAGAGTTAAGAAATTATCTTTGTTCAATCCCAAAGATGCAAGAACGGTGGAATCATTGAACTCTGTTATAAATGCCAGTGAATCAGACTCCATCTTGTGTCCAAGAATTGCAGCCAGCTTCTCTTTGCTGCGGATTGTGCCGGCAATTGTAACGGTAAGAGCATCCTGATATCCATGTTTGATTGCTCTAACCAGCTGAATATTAGTGGTTGTGGTCTTTAGCAAATAACGCCCGGGCTTAACGTGTCCCGGCAAACCCTCTTTGTTTGCCACCTTAACAAATGAGGCCATGTTCTTTAACTTTGGAGCAAGTGAATCCAGAAGCGTCTGATAATCAGAACCGGTACGCAGATACAGCACACTGCTCTCTTTTATATTCTTTTTATATCTGTTGTAATATTTTGTAAAGTTAATGCTAATAAAAACCGCACCGGCAAACACCAATGCAATCAGCACATAAACCACGGCCTTTCCGCCTTTATTTTTTCTCTTTGCCATAATCTATTAATAATCAGCCTCCCGACAGATTTTTGTTTAACTATGAATTTTTTAAGTACAGATTTATTTATCCTCTTTTTTATACTTGCTTCTCATCTTATCCAGGTAAACAAGCGTGCCGGCATTTAGCTTTGCATCCTTGTCCACATTGTTGTATGAATAAATTTCTCTATTAAACAGGTGATATTCCTTTGCTATTCCTTCATACGTATCTCTCTCTGTAGAAACAACATACGGCCTTCCGTTGTCTGAATATATCTGACGGTCCATGGAGTAACTGTACAGCGGACTCACCTGCATTGGAACTGCATCTTTTAATATTCCCTCTTGAGCCTGCTCTGTTTCAGCGCTTTGCATCTCCTCCTGAGTCATGTCAGCAACGGTGATTTCATCTGAATTGCCGCTGTCAAAACGGGTCAAATCATAATCCTCAATTATCTGAATCAGCTCGCTTGCATAGCTTGGATTGGTTGCGTAACCGCAGGCCTTAAGACCCTTTGCCCAGCCAGCGTAATCTTTTATGTCCAAAGCAAATAGAGAGGCATAACGTCTTTTGCTGCTCAAATATTTTGAGTGGTCCTCAAAGGATTCAGAAGCATCTGAATATTTTCTGAAACACTCTTGCGGAGCATCATCATCATGCAGCATAGTATCTCCGTTCCAATCATCATGACACTTAATTCCAAAATGGTTGTTGCCAATTGTGGCAAGGGTAGATTTTCCGTTGTTGCTCTCCAGGCAGCCTTGCGCAAGAGTTATGCTCGCAGGAATTTTATACTTCTTCATTTGGCTGATAGCCATATCTTTATACTTATTTATATAGTCTATCCTGTCTTGAACTTTTGTTGTAACCCCCAAACTTTTTAAAATCACATCTTCTTGTGAATAAAGAGCTGTCGGGATTAAAAAAAAGGTAAAAGCCAATAAATAAAGAGGTCTTAAATATATGTGTTGCAGTCTAATTTTCATTCTTCAAACCAATATGGCCCAAAATTACTAAATTTGTGATGATATGAAGAAAAAAATAACAATTGAATATCAAGTGCTTGAATCGGCAAAAGAGCTAAACAGCGCTGATGCTGAGCTTCTTAACAGAGCTATTAAAATTGCGGACGTTGCACATTCCCCCTATTCACAATTTAACGTTGGCGCTGCAGTGCGGATGGACAACGGAGAAATACTGGCCGCTTCCAATCAGGAAAATGAGGCGTTTCCTTCCGGTCTTTGCGCTGAGCGTTCTGTTATTTTTTATGCTTTTTCTAAGTATCCCGACAGTTTTATTTCTGAAATTGCTATTGCGGCTAAACATAACGGCGCTCTAACTGCCGAGCCCACAAGGCCTTGCGGTGCCTGCATTCAGGTTATGCTGGACGCAGAAAAAAGAAGCAAAAAGCCTATCAAGGTTATTCTTGGCAGCGCTAATCAGATTGAGGTAATCAATTCTATTCATGACTTGCTTCCGTTCTCATTTGAGAATTTGCCAAAAAGGAAATAATTCATAATCTACGACCGAAACTTTGCTCGGAAAAGAATCTCTCATCCCAGAAACTGCCATTGAACGATCCTTTTTTACAACCTACTCTGCTCCTCGTTATTTGAAGATCTTACTATATTTTTTCGACTTCCTTTATTGCCAAAATTCCATGATATCGTAAGCAGAAAAGACCGTGTATCATAATGGTTATTATACACTTGTTTTATACCGTCGCTCTTGTATGTATATTCTGGTTCAGCTGTCTTAAATATGTCAGAAA
>DAONEN010000067.1:0-4767 GCA_035403105.1 Candidatus Egerieousia sp.
TCTTTAATCATTTGGTCCAGACGCTCGCGGAATTTAGATTTCTTTGCCGTTTTAGAAGATGCCGCCTTTGCCTTAAGCTGTTCATAAAGCTTCTTCTCATCCACAAAATATTTGCGAATAATCCAAGTCTGAAGAATCGTCAGCACGTTGGTAAGCATGTAATAGTAACTCAATCCGGCGGAGAAATTGTTACACAAAACCAACATGAAAATTGGCATAAAATAGAGCTGCATCCCTTTCATACCTGGCATCTGGCCACTATCCGGCATCTGGTCCATATTCATCTTTGAATAGAAATACATGGAAACAGCCATTAGCAGCGCAAACAAACTGACGTGGTTTCCGTACATCGGGATATTTGTTCCAAAATTCCAAATAGAGTCATAACCGCTTAAGTCAGAAGCCCATAGGAAAGCGTGATGACGCAACTCAAATGATACCGGGAAGAAACGGAACATCGCAAACAGAATAGGAATTTGCAGCAACATTGGAAGGCATCCTCCCATCATGCTGACTCCTGTTTTGCTGTAGAGCGCCATTGTCTCCTGCTGCTTCTTCATTGCATCCTCTTTACGAGGATACTTCTTGTTAATCTTGTCAATCTCCGGCTTTAGCACTCTCATCTTTGCAGATGACATATAAGATTTGAATGTCAGAGGATAAAGAACAAGTTTAAGCAAAATGGTCATTATCAAAATGATGATACCATAATTGGAAATAAATCTTCTTAAGAAATCAAAGAAGTTAATAATTACCACTCTGTTTATCCACCCTATAATGTTCTTGCCAAGAAATATGACTTTCTCAAATCCGTATCCGTAGCTCTTTAATTCCTTGTACAAGTTTGGTCCAAAATAGATATGCAGAGGTATCGTAACATCCTCTCCTCCGGCATACTCCAGCTGCATGTGCGCGCTGCAGTCAAACAAACTTTTCTGAGGATCTTCCTTGGGGAAGAATTTGTATGCCAAATTGCCGGATGCAAAACTATTGTCTGCCATCATGATAGCAGAGAAGAATTGCTGATGAAAAGCAAACCACTGAACTCTGGTAGGAATTTTCTTATCGCTATCTCCCTTTCTCATTCCCAAGTCCTCCACTGACTTATCATTTGGGAACTTGTAATTTACTGTAGAGTAGTTCTTTTCATTATCGTATCCGCGTTCAAAGCGTGAAACTTTCAAGTTCCAGTCCAGTTCCAATTGGCTCTCATTTCTCGGCACAATTTTGTTCATGCCGTGAGCAATAATTTTATACCCCAACAAATAGCTGTCGTGAGGCAAAGTATATACATAATCTAAATACGCTCCATCTCTAAAATTCAGACGGAATGTAACTGAAGTGTCAGACTGAGCCGTCTTTGTAAAATTAAAATTCTCTGTATTAATTCTCTGATCTGCAAAGAACACCAGAGACATGTGAGAATATTTTTCTTTTACAAGATAAAGTGCGGCACTGTCATACGTTACATATTTTTTAACAAGCACCTTATAAACTTGAGCCCCCTTTGTGGAAAAGTCAATCTTTAACTTGTTGTTTTCCAGTGTACAAAGCTCTTCTGCTCCTTTTGACGCTCTCTCCAAAAGAGTATCCGTATACACAGGACCTTCTGCTCTATTTGCCGCTGCTACAGTAGAATCTTTTAAAGCTGAAGCAATTGCAGAAGTATCTTTTGCCTGTCCGGCGTACATGGAATTCTTTATGGAATCCGCTACTCTTATAGAGTCCGCAATGCGCGGATTTGCAAGAGCCTCTACCCTTGCCAAAGAATCCTTTAAAGCCAGCTCCTTAGCCTGCTTCTTATATGACCATGAATTATACCAGCTAAATCCAATAAGAATTGCTCCAATAAGGACAAAGCCGATTACTGTATTTTTTTGCATTTAAGATTTTCTAAATGACTGTGAATAAATGAGATTAAAAATTTTTGTCAATCATTTTAATCTTGTTCTCCAACTGCTTAAGCTCTTCCTTGCCGGCAGCTATCTTCTTCTTGATATCCTCCTTAATCAAGTCTGCGTTCTTAGACTTTGCAAGAAATCCCATATTATTTTCCAACGTGGAAATATCAGATTCAACCTTATGGAATTTTGCAAGCAGCTTTTCTCTCTCAAAGCGGATTCCTCTATCGCCTTTGCCAGAGGATTTTGCATCAGTAATAAGTCTCTTTAGACGACTCATTTTCTTTTCCTCCTCCGGATCTCTCAAATCTTTAAAATGAAGATTCAAAGCCTCATCATATTCTCTGACAATACTCTCTTTCTCTTTGAAAGGGACAAAACCGATGCCGTTCCATTTCTCCTGGAATTCCCTTAATGCCGCAATGTTATCATCTTTGGATTCTTTAGGAACATATGATTTAACCTGCTCAATAAGGGCACGTTTTGCAGTAAGATTTTCATTAAAATGCTCATCCTCTCCACCAAAATGTTTTGCTTTTTTATCAAAAAAAGCATCACATGCAGCGCGAAATCTTTTCCAAACAACATCTGACTGTTTCCTGGCAACAGGACCAGCAGACCTCCAAACCTTTTGCAGATTAATAAGCTGATCAGTTGTTTTCTTCCAATCCTCACTTGTCATAAGCTTTTCAGCCTCTGCGCATAAATCTTCTTTCTTCTTAAGATTCTCCTGCATAACATCCTTAAACTTAGCATAATAATCACGCTTTGCATTATAGAACTTATCACATGCTGCCCTGAATCTATCGTATATTTTCTGGTTGTCTTTCTTGGAAGCAAAACCTATTGTCTTCCACTTTGCCTGCAAATCTTCCATCTTCTTGGAAAGTGTATTCCACTGACTAGATTCTTCTGATTTCTCCTCCGCAATCTTCTCCGCACTCTCACACAAATCATTCTTTGCGGCAAGATTTTTCTTCTGCTGTTCCTTAAGGCTTTCAAAGTATTCCTGATGTTTCTTATTAATCAGAGAAGTAGCAACTTTGAATCTCTCCCAAATAGGCTCCCTCTGGTCTTTTGCAACCGGACCAAGGTCTTTCCACTCTTCATGCAGTTTCTGCAATTCATTAAATGCATTAACAACATTCTTTGCATTTACCAGATTTTCTGCTTTTTTACACAATTCCGTCTTTGTTTCCAAATTCTTCTTAAAGTCAATATCACGGAATTCATTATTAATCTTTATATAATCGTAGAACTTCTCAATAGTATGATTATAATTTTCCCACAAATCTTTTGCCTTCTCCTGAGGAACCGCTCCCAAAGCCTTCCATTTTGCCTGTAACTCTCTGAATGCAGGGAAAGTATGATTAACATCTTCTGCCTTCTCCAATAACTTATTTATACCGTCTATAATATCAAGCTTCAGCTTTAGGTTTTCCTCTTTTCCCTTCTCCTTCTCTTTTGTATAACCGGCTCTCTCAACTTTATATTTTGTATACAACTCCTTAAATCCTCTCTCAATTTCTGCAAAAGGATTATTGGAAACAGTCTCTTCTCCCTCCTGTGTCTTCTTAACCTCACCTGCCGTTGCAGCATCCTCGCTCCCCGGCTGCATAAACATGCCGGATGCTATCTTCTCTTTTTTAAGAACTTTATAGAATGACGCCTTAATGATATCGGCATTTTTATAGAGTTCCTGTTGGTCTCCTCTTTCAATCATTTCCTGAAACAGGCGCAGTATTTCACTTAAACTTTTTATTGAATAATCAATAACAGATCCATCTAGAATCTCATGTGCATGAGCCTCTGGTTTCTGCTCAGTATCAGCCTTCTCAACAGTCGCTGCTGTCTTAGCTTCAGCCTCCTTTACTTCACCATTCTCTTGCGCATTTAAAGCGGTAGTTTTCTCTTCCATGAAAATTTATTTTTTAGTTCATTTATATCCCACAAATATAACTAAAAAAGAGTTATAAAAAGTTGTTTTTAATATCTTTGTAAAGGATTTGAATTTTATAAAAATGGCACGGACAATAATTTCTGTCGAGGATAAAAAAAAGAGAGTTGCAAAATCAGCAGCTAAAAAGAAAAACGCATCTCCAAAAAAAGCTGCTGCAAAAAAACATCATCTTAGAATAGACATATTAACAGCTGTGCCTGAGTTACTTGCCAGTCCATTAAATTTTTCCATAGTTGAGCGCGCAAAGAAAAAGGGATTGGTAAGGATTTTCATACATAATATAAGAGACTACGCCAAAGGCAAATACAAAAAAGTTGATGATTATAGTTACGGTGGAGAGGCAGGAATGGTCATGATGATAGAGCCTGTCTACACCCTTATTACAAAGTTGAAAAAGCAGCGCAAATATGATGAAATAATTTATCTTACTCCCGATGGTGAAATCTTTAATCAGCAAATAGCCAATCAGTTATCTCTTAAGAAAAATATTATTCTCCTTTGCGGACATTATAAAGGCATAGACCATCGCATCCGTGAACATCTGATAACCAGGGAAATATCAATAGGAGACTATGTGCTGAGCGGAGGAGAGATTGCAGCTGCTGCAATCTCAGATACAATTATAAGACTGCTGCCCGGGGCCCTATCAGACGAGACATCGGCTCTTTCCGATAGTTTCCAAGATAACCTTTTGTCTGCTCCAATCTACACAAGGCCGGCAGATTTTAAAGGTTGGAAAGTTCCTGAAGTTCTTCTATCAGGAAATCATGATAAAATTGCGCAATGGGGTGACGAGCAGGCTCTTGCTCGCACCAAAAAGCTTCGTCCTGATTTATTGAAGTAGCACAAAGTTTTTTTTTACAAACCATTTGATACATAAACGGACTCGCTCACCCTTTTTCAAAT
>DAONEN010000068.1:0-4632 GCA_035403105.1 Candidatus Egerieousia sp.
AGTGGCGCCGCCAACCGCAAGCGGAATCAGATAGCCCAACTCTTTAAGCATTCTCTTTTTGTTCTCCTCCAACAGCGCGGCAAGATTTTCCATCTGTTTCAACGACGGCGTAATCAATCCACTCACCCCTATCAAATCAGCTCTATTTTTTATTGCTTCATCTACAATCCGCTGATTTTCAACCATCACCCCAAGGTCAATCACTTTGAAATTATTGCAAGTCAAAATAATTGAAACAATATTTTTCCCAATATCATGGATATCACCCTTTGCAGTCGCCAGCACTATCACGGGTTGAGATAAAATATTTTTATCCCCGACGGATGATGTACTACTTTTATATTCATTTGATTCATGCCGTGCACCGTCAATTGCATTTTTGGACAAGTCATGATTTACTGCCTGCTCTTCATTATTATATTTTTCAATAAAAGGCTGCAAAAAATTTACAGCGGCTTGCATAACGCGGGCACTCTTAATCACCTGTGGCAGAAACATTTTACCCTCTCCAAACATTTTCCCTACTGCTTCCATTCCGTCCATCAGCGGACCTTCAATCAGAGAAACCGGAGAAGAAACTTCTTTGAGCGCTTGCATCAACATGTCTTCAATATCTGTGGAATCTCCCTTGATTAGTTTATGCTTTAAAATTGCTGCAATCTCTTTGGGCTCTGCGGGATTACTGATGCCTGCTCGCTTAAAGTCGCTGCGCTCCATGCTCTCGCTATGCACAGCAACATCCTTAGAACCTTGCAAGTCCAAAGCGGACATCTTTGCAGCAAGTTCCTCTTCCTTGATTTTTGTAGCAAGCTCCACAAGCAATTCAGTCGGCGTACGTGATGATGCAGAAGCAGAGCCAGAAACTGTCGGGAGCTTAGAAGAATCATTCATCACAACTGCTTCCACGCAAGAGAGCAAGTCAGGTTTTATATCATCATAAACCTGTAACATAGAGGGATTTACAATAGCCATGTCCAGACCGGCTGCAATGGCGTGATATAAAAATACGGAGTGCATTGCCTCACGCACCTTGTTGTTTCCGCGGAATGCAAAAGACAAATTTGAAACGCCGCCGGAAGTCTTTGCACCCGGTAAATTCTCTTTAATCCAACGCACTGCGCGAATAAAATCAACGGCATAATTATCATGCTCCTGCATTCCCGTTGCAATGGTCAAAATATTGCAATCAAAAATTATATCGCTTGGGGCAAAGCCTACGCGCCGGGTTAAAATATCATAAGCCCTCCGGCAAATCTGTATTTTGCGCTCATACGTAAGTGCCTGACCCTCTTCATCAAACGCCATTACAATCACAGCCGCTCCCAGATAGAAAAGTTCAGTTGCACGGTGCACAAATTCCTCCTCACCGTCTTTCAAACTTATAGAGTTGACAATACATTTCCCGCTGCAATTTTTCACACCGGCAAGAATGGTTTCCCAGTTTGAAGAGTCAATCATCAGCGGCACTTTCGCAATCTCCGGCTCCCCAGCAATATAGCGTAAGAAGTTCTGCATCAGCTCACTGCCGTTGAGCATTGTATCATCTGTATTGATATCAATAACAGTTGCTCCATCCTCAATTTGCTTTACTGCAATCTTTGCCGCCTCGCTCCAATTTTGCGCCCCCACCAGCTTTGCAAACTTTGCACTGCCCGCAACATTTGTCCTCTCGCCTATATTGATAAAATTGTTTATTTTTCTATTTATCAGCAAATTCTCAAGGCCGCTGACATATAAATTTTCATTTGGACTCCCGACGGATTTTATTTCTCTTGGTTTGCAATCTTTTAAGGCATTGGCAATTGCACGGATATGCTCCGGTGTTGTACCGCAGCATCCGCCCGCAATATTTATGCACCCTTTGGCTGCAACTTCCTTTATACATGCCGCAGTATACGCAGGAGTTTCATCATACTCTCCCATCTCATTAGGCAGTCCCGCATTAGGGTAAATGCTTATGCCGCAACCCTTATAAGCAATGCCATCACAAGAATTATCACCCTTATAGAATTTATGACAGAAGTTGCTTATCTCCTCCACAAACGGCATCAGATCTTTTGCGCCAAAGGAACAGTTAAGACCAAAGGTTAACAATTTATAGTGTGAGATTGCCGTAAAAAATGCTTCCATTTTTTGTCCCGTCAACAAACGTCCTGTCTTATCATTAATTGTGGCTGAGACCATTACGGGAATATCCGTACCCTTTTCCACTTGAGCCTCATGGATTGCATAGAGAGCCGCCTCTGCGTTGAGTCCGTCATAGCAGGATTCCAGCAGCAAAATGTCAGCACCTCCATCTATCAGTCCCTCAGCTTGTTCCTTGTACGCCTCAGCCATTTCATCAAAAGAGATGTTACGGTATTCCGGTTTAGTGACATCCGGGGAAAGGGATAATGATTTTATTGTCGGGCCCATAGAACCGGCAACAATTACCATTCTTCCCCCCAAAAGCCCTCGCGCAATATTACCGGCAGCTTCTGCCGCGGCGCGGGCAATTTCTGCTCCGCGTTTGTTGAGTTCATAGACCTTGTCTGCTGCGCCGTATTCCTTTTGAGAAATACCGGTGCTGCTGAATGTATTGGTTGTTATGATTTCAGCGCCGGCTGCAATATAATCCTTGTGTATCTGCATGACACCGTCGGGATTAAGAAGGTTCAACATGTCCATATTGCCGTCTCTCGACAGCTTGCGGTGCTGAATCATTGTGCCCATAGCTCCATCCAGAATCAAGATATGATTCCGCATCCGCCTCTCTATTTCTGCGCGTGAAATCCGTTCCATAAGTGCCTGCAAAGGTAATTAATTTCAGCCGAAGGATTTACACAAAGTGCAACGCGCGCCACTTAGCGTGCTGCACACTATCGGGGGAGCTGCGTTAAACCACAGCATTTTGCCGCGCTTTGTTCGGCAAATAAAAAAAATACCGGCAACAAGAATTGCCGGTATTTTTTAAATGCGGGTGAGAAATGGGGCTCGAACCCACGACCCTCGGTGCCACAAACCGATGCTCTAGCCAACTGAGCTATTCTCACCATATAATCAGCCTCAGCGCATTGCTGCCGCTTTCGCCGAATAGGGCTGCAAATATAATTCCTTTTTAGCAAAGTACAATCCTTTTTCCTAAATTTGCCGCTAGTGCTCGGCTGGAAACCTGTCGGGACAAATAAAGATTAATAATATGGCTAAAGAAATAAAGTTCTCCCTTGTTTACAGGGATATGTGGCAATCTTCCGGCAAGTATGTACCGAAAGTATCTATGTTGAAGCAAATTGCGCCGGTCATAATAGATATGGGCTGCTTTGATAGAATTGAAACTAATGGAGGCGCTTTTGAACAAGTAAACTTATTGTTTGGCGAGAATCCTAACACAGCAGTAAGAGAATGGACTGCCCCTTTTAATAAGGTTGGTATTCAGACTCATATGTTGGAGCGTGGACTTAACGCACTTAGAATGTTCCCCGTTCCTGATGACGTGCGCGCACTTATGTGCAAAGTTAAAAAGGCTCAGGGTGTTGATATTATGCGTTCTTTCTGCGGATTGAATGACCACCGCAATTTGAAAGGTTCAGTTATTCACGCAAAAGAGGCCGGAATGATTTCTCAAGTTGCTTTAAGTATTACACACTCACCCATTCACACAGTTGAGTACTATATGGATATTGTGGATAAAGTTGTTGGGTACGGTGCAGATGAAATTGCTCTTAAGGATATGGCGGGCATTGGACGTCCTGTATTTTTAGGCAGACTTGTTAAGGCTATAAAAGACAAATATCCCCATATAAAAGTTCAGTATCACGGTCACTCAGGCCCCGGATTTTCAGTGGCTTCCATGCTTGAAGTTGCAAGAGCAGGTGCTGAGTATATAGATGTGGCAATGGAACCTCTTTCCTGGGGAAAGATTCATCCTGATGTTATCACCATACAGGCTATGTTAAAGGATGCAGGATTCCTTGTTAAGGACATTAACATGAAAGCCTATATGGAGGCACGTCGTTTAACTCAATCATTCATAGATGATTATCTTGGATACTGGATTGCTCCAGACAACCACATGACGACATCACTTCTTGTTGGCTGCGGACTTCCGGGCGGAATGATGGGCTCAATGATGGCAGACTTGAAAGGTTTCCAGGGGGCTATCAACGCTTCATTAAGAAATCAGGGCAAGCCGGAACTTGGTATAAATGACCTTGTTATAAAGCTATTTGATGAGGTTGCCTATGTATGGCCTAAGTTGGGTTATCCTCCATTGGTTACTCCGTTTAGTCAATATGTAAAGAACACTTCTTTGATGAACTTGATGCATATGCTTAAGGGTGAGCCGCGTTGGGGCACCATAGATAAAGATACAATGAACATGATTCTTGGTAAGATGGGCAAATTGCCTGGGCCATTGACTCCTGAGATTGTAGATATTGTAAAGCAAAAAGGTCTTGAGTTCTACACAGGCGTTCCTCAAGATGCTTTCCCTAACGAGCTTCCTAAATATGAACAGATGATGAAGGAGAAAGGCTGGGAACGCGGACAAGATGACGAAGAGTTATTTGAACTTGCAATGCATGAGACTCAGTATCTTGATTATAAGAGCGGAGTTGCTAAACAGCGTTTTGAGAAAGAGCTGGAAGCTGCTAA
>DAONEN010000069.1:0-4578 GCA_035403105.1 Candidatus Egerieousia sp.
GCACCGGTTGCATCAACAATATTTGCCGGTCTGGCTTCAATCCTATAGAATTTGCTTCCGCTCTGAATTAAAGAACCGTCTTTCCCAATTTTCACAACCGCTATTTTGCAAATCTTTGCAATCTCACGTACCGCCAGCTCCGGCTTTAGCTTTGTAAAACTTTGCGCCTCAAACTCATTTGCAAAAACTATATCTACATAGTGAGAAATCACATCATGAAGAAAAGCATTGTTGCTCTCTACAATATTATAACTTGCCAAATCCAAAGAAATTGTCATTCCCAAACTTTTGCCAATCTCTACCGCCCTTCTTATTAACTCTTGATTCTGAACAAGATACCCTTCTATATGCAAATAGTCATATCCTCTAAAATATTCAGGCTTCAAGTCTTCCGGAGACAGTTCCAAGGCGGCTCCCAAATAATCTGCAAAAGTTCTCTCGCCGGAAGGCGGAGTAATAAACACCATTGCCTGTCCGCTGGCTGCCTTGCCTTTCAACAAAATAGGCTTAATGCCATTAACCTCCTGAGCACTCTTAAACAAAGAACCCAGCTCGTCATCTCCAACCTTTCCTATGAAACCACTTGGCATTCCAAAAATAGAAGTTCCGGAAATTGCATTAGCCGCAGATCCTCCGGCAACATATTGAATCCCCTGTTCTTTAAGTATTTGCCATATTTTTGCTCCGGTCTCTTCATCAACCAGCTGCATGCTTCCAACCGGAAGATGGAACTTTTTTAACAAATTGTCATTTGGTAAAACCGCTAAAATATCCGTTAGAGCATTGCCAACTCCAATTATTGACTTCATAGATAAATTCCCTTTTCTCTCTCACAAAGATATATTATTTCCATAATTTATCGGAAGGTTTATGTAAATTTGCGGGAGGTATGCAGATAACCCCTGGAAAACAATTAACAACTAAGAACATTCTGCAGTACGCTCTTGTACTGCTTATTGCAATTGTGCTCCTTTATTTCTGTTTTAAAGGGGTCAAATGGAGTGATTTTGCAGACGGCCTAAAGCACTGCAATTATTGGTGGATAGCAATCTCCATGCTCTTTGGAATCTCCGGTTTTATCTTGCGCGCATGGCGCTGGAAACTTCTTACAAATCAGCTTAATCTGTCGGTGAAATTAAAAGAGACTTATGACGGCGTCACTATTGGGAATCTTGCAAATTTCGCCTTGCCGCGTGTTGGAGAACTGGTCCGCTGCGGAATTGTAGCCAGAAAGAAAAAAGTGACATTTGAAGAGGCAATCGGAACGGTTATTCTGGAGAGAAGCTGGGATTTGGTCTGCCTCTTTTTGTTTACCATAATGATGGTGGTATTTTCATGGAAAAGGTTTGGCTCATTCATTCAGCTTCAGATGATTAACCCCGCAGCAAGCAGGCTTACAAAAGTTCTGATAATTGTGATTGCCGCAATAATTGTTTTAATAGCCGCAGCAGCAATATTAATATATATCTATCGCGACAGATTCAGAAAGCATAAGTTTCACAATAAGTTTATAGGATTCCTTAAAGGACTGTGGCAAGGCATTTTAGCAGCATTCAAAATGAAGAAAAAATGGCTGTTTTTTACCCTTACCATTTTGCTTTGGACCAGTTTCTGGATAACCAGCTACACCACCATTCTTGCTTTTCCAAGCATGAATGACTTTACAATAACAGACGCTCTATTCCTTATGGTTGTGGGAAGCCTGGGCTGGGCCGTTCCTGTACAGGGTGGTATTGGAGCTTATCATTTTTTAGTGAGCCTGGCATTGTCTCAAATTTACGGAATAGCTCACGCGGAAGGAATGGTATTTGCCACTATTTCCCATGAGTCTCAAGTATTTATAATGATACTTTGCGGAGTGATTTCACTCGTCAGCATAGCAATAGAAAAAAGGAGAGCCAAAGCTCCCGACAGTTTATGATTATAAAATTTAGAATTAATTTTAAAACACAACCGGGGGAGCAGGTTTACATTACAGGCTCATCTTTAATTTTAGGCAACTATGACCCCGACAGGGCCTTCCGTCTTACACACTCAGAATCAGATGAATGGAACGGAGAAATAATGTGCGACCCCGTAAAGGAAAGACTGCTGTACTATAAATATTTTGTAAAAACTTCAGAAAATACAATTTACTTTGAGGCCGGCGGAGGACGCCGTCTTGCACTTAATTCAGCTACTGCAAAGATTGAGACAAGGGACCAGTGGCAGGGAAATACGGCGGAAGCTCCTTTTCTTACAGACCCATTCTCACATGTATTTTCCGGCAGAGAGTGCAGCCCTTACACTCAGACGCATAAGCGTAATTATGAACTAATTATAAGAGTAGTCATACCCAACGTTCCAAAAGATTGCAGCATATATGTTTGCGGCAGCAGCAAGGAAACGGGAGAGTGGAAACCGGAAAAAGCCGCCAACATGGCAAGACTTAAGGGACTTAAGTGGATTGCCTCTTTTCCAATAGAAAATGAACAGGGCAACACATGGGAATATAAATTTGTCCGCAAAAATGATATAACAGGAGAGTACACATGGGAAGAGGGATTAAACAGAGTACTTGTAATTCCGCAAGTATCTAAACATGAAACTCTTATAATAGAGTATTCTGCTGCCAATTTTGATACCGGCAAACCAAAATTTGCCGGATGCGTAGTTCCTGTTTTTGCTCTGCGCACAAAAAAGAGCTGCGGCATTGGAGAGATAGAAGATATTAAATCATTAATTGATTGGGCAAAGCAAGTTGGAATGAGCATCATACAAACACTGCCAATCAATGATACACTGGAGCACATGAACTGGAAAGATTCATATCCATACAACAGCATCTCCTCAATTGCCCTCCATCCTCTTTACCTCTCAATATCTCCGCTCGGTCATATAAAAGAGAAACAAAAAGCAAAAGATTTCTCAGAAGAGATAAAATCTCTTAACCGCAAAGTATCAGTAGATTATGAAGATGTGCTAGAATTTAAAATGCGCTATTTCCGCGCTTTATATGACCAAAATAAAGATGACACCTTTGCTCAGCCGAAATACTACAAGTTTATAAAAGCCAACAAAGAGTGGCTTTATCCTTACGCAGTATTTTGTGCTCTAAGAGATAAAAACAAAACCGCAGATTTTAGAAAATGGGAAAAATATTCCGTCTTCTCACAAGCCGATGTAGATAAGTTAAGTTCCGGGAAAAGTGAAATAAAAGATGATGTTTACTTTTATGTATATCTGCAATATCATCTTCACAATCAGATGACTGAAGCAATTGAATATGCCCACGCAAACGGCATTGTTCTAAAAGGAGATTTACCCATCGGGATAAGCAGGAACAGTGTGGACGCATGGCAGCATCCTCTATATTTTAATTTTGGACAGCAGGCAGGAGCACCCCCGGATTATTACTCCGCAGAGGGACAAAATTGGGGATTCCCAACTTACAACTGGGAAGAGATGGCCAGGGACAATTACAAATGGTGGAAAAAAAGGATGCGTAAAATGTCAGATTATTTTGATGCATATCGCATAGACCACATACTGGGATTCTTTAGAATATGGGAAATTCCATATCCGCTTGACGGTGGAAAGGCGGGACATTTTCATCCCGTGCTGCCACTTGATATTGAGGAGATTGAGAGCTATGGGCTGCCAGTTCCAAATGAACATGATAAAAAAGATTTAAAAAAGATTGCAGAAGAAAATCTGTTTATGGAAGACCCATATAATAAATGCAAATGGGTCCCTTGCATCTGTGCAAAAGAGAGCCGGGAATATAATGCCTTAACATCTGCTCAGAAAAAATCTTTTAATGCACTTTATGAAACTTTCTTCTATAAGAGAAACAATGATTTATGGTACCATAATGCAATGAAAAAATTGCAGCAAATCATGGCGGCGTCCAATATGCTGGCATGCGGAGAAGATTTGGGAATGCTGGCTGAACCTGTCCGCAAATGTATGGCAGATTTAAAAATTTTAAGCATGGAACTGCAGATAATGCCTAAAAACAACACAGATTTTGCAGATCCCGCAACTTTCCCATATTTAAGTGTTTGCAGCACTTCCACTCATGACAGTGAAACCTTAAGGATGTGGCTTGGCGGGAGATTGAAAACCATCTCCTACACATCTGAAGATACGGGAGAAACATATTATGATGCGGCGGCAAAGGAGTGTGAAAAGGTTTTGAGAGATAATCTTGCTTCCAAAAGTATGTTTGCCATTTTTCCGCTGCAGGACTGGATGTCAATAAATGAAAAAGACAGAAACAGGTTTGCATACAGCGAGAGGATAAACAACCCGGCCGTTCCGCATTGGATATGGAAATACAGGATGCATATAACAATAGAAAAGCTGCAGGAATCAGACGCTCTTAACAATCAGATTTCCAAATTAATAAAAGAGAGCGGAAGATAAAAATCTACAGCGTTAAAATTGGCCGTCTTGTAATGTTTTTGGGCAGCATGCGTATGGTCTTTTAAAAACCATTGAGTTGCATATAGACGGTAGGCATCAATAAAATAAGGCCTATCATCATAAATACAAGCAGTATTTTCCAAAACCATTTTACCCAAATCTCATAAGGAA
>DAONEN010000070.1:0-4479 GCA_035403105.1 Candidatus Egerieousia sp.
TGCACTCCGCCGGAAGCTGTTCAACTTTGGAAAAAACCTCCCAAAGAACTTCAGACTCTATTCTGTTTGTCAAATAGCCGGAGTCATCATTTTCAGACATATTAAGCACGGAATAGAGGTAATATTTTCTTGCAGTATCCTTGTGCGCAATACTATTTATGCACGCATTATGCACGGCAGAAAATAAATAAGACTTAATGGCTTGCTGGTCGTTAAGTCTTATATCCTTTTCTAAAAAGTTTGCAAAAACAGAATGCACTATATCCTCAGCCTCCAAATAAGAACCAGTATACTTGCAAGCAAAGAAACAGAGAATAGATTTATATTTTTCATATAACTCCTTTAGCAAACTGCTCTTATTATCAGGGTTATCGTGCATCAGAAAATAACATACTGCAAACTATTTGGAATCCATATACTTCTGCGCCCCTTCAATTAAATGTTTGAAGATTGGAAGGAAGAAATTGTTTCCAGTTTGGATTAATCCTTCAGGGTGGAACTGAACGCCGTAAACATATTCATTTCCCTCTTTCTCAATACCTTCTACGATTCCGTCTTTTGCACGCGCGGTAATTTTAAAACCCGGGGCAACATCTTTAATCGCCTGGTGATGGTAAGAATTTACTGCCGTGCTGTCGCATCCAAGAACTTTTTCCAAAACAGAACTCTTCTCAATTTTTATTGAGTGAAACTGATAATCGCGCGGAGCAATACCGCTTTGATTATGCTTTATAGCATTAGGGACTTGTGACGGAATATCCTGATAAAGAGTTCCTCCAAAAGCCACATTCAAAAGTTGCTCACCCCTGCAGATACCAAGAAGAGGAAGTCCTTTTGCAACCGCACTGCGTATCAGAAGGACATCAAACTCATCCCTCTCCGGTGCAATTTCGCCAAGATGCTGATTAGGCTCTTCCCTAAAATATTTAAGCGGTCCTATATCTTCTCCTCCTGTCATGATAACTCCGTCAACAAGATTAAGATATTGATTAAGAAGTTCTTTGTCATTTGTTACGGGAATAACAACGGGAACTCCGCCCGCCTTCTCAACTGCCTGAATATAAGTAAGATTTACACTTGTAAGCCCCGGGTCCGCAAAACTTGAGACACCAATTAAAGGCTTTGCAACAAACCCTTGCTGTTCTTGGGCAGGCGCAACTTTTTTACTCTTTTTATTCTGAGCAAATCCTTGCTGTGCTGGAATCATCATCAGCGCTGCTGCAAAAATTGCTATTGAGATTTTAAATATTTTTTTCATGATTTGAGTGTTATTCTAATTGCTGTTATTTTTATTGCGAATTAATTACCGGCGTTATTTCTTCCATCCGCCGAAAAATTTCTCTTCTCCCTCCCCAAATTTCAAATCAAAGCCTATAACTTTCTTTCCTTTATCATTAAGATTGAACGTTATAGGGAATCCGTGACCGTCGCTTCTAAACACATAAGTTGTCCCTGTCTTGTGGACAAGTTCATTCTTAAATTTCTTTGTCCCGATGGTTATATACAATTTCCCGTTTTCCAAAGTTACAACGGCAGGACCAAAAGGAGCATCCTTAACATAGTTCCCTACAAAAAGATTCTTGTCCATTTCCGGCTTAAAGTTTTTAGCCTCATCAGCTGTTTCCCTCTGCTGCGTCTCCCAAGATTTTTTGTTTTCATTCAGCCATTCGTTATAATAATCTGTACTCCAATCTTTTAAAACAGTATCTCTCCTTACTAAATCTATTGCTCTTCTCATAACAGCGTAACGCGGATAAGCATTTGCTTCACAATTTACAAGCATCACTCCGCAAAGTTTATACTCAGGAACAAAGAAACAAATTGCAGTCATGCCCCATGTTGTTCCGGTATGAAAATATAATCTGTAATGGTTATTCTGTTCTATAAACCAGCAGTGTCCGTAAAGGTTTGTATGAACGGAGTCCTGCCCTGTAATTGTCACACCCGTATGCAGATAGGCAACATCCTTGCGCGGCATTATAAAGCTTGTATCTTTAACTGAACCGTCGGGATTACGATTAACTATATAGCCGTTGTTGCAATGGAACTGCGCATATTTGATTAAATCATTTGCGGTTGAATTTACTCCGCCTGCAGGACCTATAACCGTCAGCCAATAAAGAGCTTGTTCATTTGCATACAGCGGAAGTGTTACAACCTTGCCAAGATATGAATAGTCATGCGGGGTTGCAACATTCTTTGAATTGCCAAAACCTGCCGCATCCAAAGCGGAATTTGTCATTCCGAGTTTGTTGAAAACTCTCTCCTGAACATTCTCTTCCCAACTCTTGCCTGTAAGTTTTTCAATGATTTTTACGGCAATCATGAACGTTATATTGTTGTAGTCATACTCCGTTCTAAATGAGTATGTTGGCTTAAGATACTGCAACATTTTATAGATATCATCTCTGTTGTATCCAAGGTTTGGAAAATATGTTCCCGCCTCGTTTGCAAGACCGGTCTTGTGAGTCATCACATCCCTGATTTGCATGTTGCGGGTAACCCAAGGGTCATCATACATGTTAAAGTCCGGCAGAATATTTTTTACACTGTCCGTCCATTTAAGTTTTCCCTCCCCCACAAGCTGAGCCATTACGGTTGCAGTAAATGATTTTGAGATAGAGCCAACTTGGAAAAGAGTATTGGGATCTATTAGAGCACCGGGCTCATTTACAACGCCTTTAACATCTCCGCTTGCTACAAAATCATCACTGAATTTTGCCCCCTTATAACCAACGCCGTCAGCAGGACGCTGCTCTTTTACGCCGTATCCTTTGGAAAGAATAACCTTATTGTCCAAAGAAATTGCAAGGGAAAAACCGGGAAGCTCCCACTGTTTCTGCACTTCTTGCGCATATTTATCAATTTGATCTGCAAGCTTTTGCTCGCATTTTGGACACATGCCTTTATGCTCGCCTTGCGGCATTGCCTTGTGCTGCTCTTGTGCAAAAAGCTGACTTGAGCTAATAAAAAAAACGGAGCTAGTAAGAATTACTGTCGCGACAGATAAAAAAAACTGCTTGATACCGATGGATGTAATTGAGTGTTTCATAATGAAAGTAGATTAAATATCCGACCTGCAATAATGCAGGACAGATTTAATACAAATATAACCTATTTGTTATTAAACTTTGAGCAAAAACTTATAAATTTACATTTGTTATGGCAAAGATTAAGAAAGCATTTTTCTGCAATAGTTGCGGATATGAGAGCGTTAAATGGCTGGGACAGTGCCCGTCTTGCGGACAGTGGAATACTATGATTGAGGAAGTTGTTAGCAGGGGAGATGGCGCCACCTCCAAAACTATCTCATTTAATGCTGGTCCGGCAAAAACGCAGAGACTTTCTGATGTGGATGCGGGCGGAAAAGAGAGCCGCATCTTGCTGGGCAGCAGCGAATTTGACAGAGTACTTGGAGGCGGAATGGTCAAAGGTTCCATGGTGCTGCTTGCTGGCGAGCCAGGCATCGGCAAGTCAACTCTGTCTTTGCAGATTCCTCTTACTTGCAATGATTTAAAAACTCTTTACGTCTCAGGTGAGGAGAGCGCAAGGCAAATAAAGATAAGAGCGGAGAGACTTGGCGGTACTCACGATAATTGCACAGTGCTTGCGGATACTTCTTTGGAAAATATTATAGAGCAGGCCAAAGTTGTTGCTCCTGAGCTGCTTATAGTAGATTCTATTCAGACTATTTATTCAGATATTGTAGAGTCTTCTGCAGGAAGCGTCTCTCAAATCAGAGAGTGCGCCGCCGCTTTGCTGCGTTTTGCAAAGGAGACCAACACACCGGTAATAGTAATTGGACATATCACAAAAGACGGAACCATTGCGGGTCCAAAAGTACTGGAACACATTGTGGATGTGGTGCTTCAGTTTGAGGGAGACACTAAACACTCCTTTAGAATCTTGCGCGGAATTAAAAACAGATTTGGCGCATCAGAAGAACTTGCCGTTTATGAAATGACAGGGAACGGACTTAAAGAAGTTCTTAATCCTTCAGACATGTTCATCCCAATGCATGAACAGAATTTGAGCGGCATAGCGGTTAGCGCAATGCTAGACGGCACTCGTCCATTTCTTATTGAGGTACAGGCTCTTGTAAGTACGGCCGCATACGGAACCCCTCAGCGTTCCGCTACCGGATTTGATGTCCGCAGAATGAATATGCTCCTTGCCGTGCTGGAAAAAAGAGTAGGTTTCAAACTATCTCAAAAAGACGTCTTCCTAAACATGGCCGGCGGCATCAGAGTCACAGACCCCGCCTGCGATTTAGCCACCGTCATCAGCATTCTCTCATCCAACTTTGACGTCCCTGTAAACCAACGCTTTACCTTTGCCGGAGAAGTCGGCCTCAGCGGAGAAATCCGCCCCGTCTCCCAAGTAGAACGCCGCATAGCCGAGGCAGAAAAACTCGGCTTTGAGAAGATTTTCATCTCGTCCTACAACCACAAAGAAGAGACCAAACACCCGCACATCCAA
>DAONEN010000071.1:0-3135 GCA_035403105.1 Candidatus Egerieousia sp.
CCTATGCAGAAATTCTTAAAGATGTTGTTCAAGACATCTTGTGAGCTGACCTCGCCAACAATGGAGCCAAGGTGATAGACCGCTTCTCTAACTTCCTGAGCTATAAGTTCTGTGGAGATTTTGTCCTTTAGCGCTGCGGCGGCTTTGTTCAGAGATTCTTTGGCGGCAAGCAGTGCCTGGTAGTGGCGGGCGTTTGTGACAAGTGTCTGGTTGCCTGTGTTTTGCGAGATCTTATTTCCTATTCCCGACAGATTTTTTTTGAGCTCGGCCAAACCTTTTTGCTGTGATTTTAGTATTGTGCAAATTACTCTGCAATTTAACTTTTCGGTTTTGCATATAGAGGTAATCTCCTTTATAATAGGGCCTTCAGATTTTATCAGATCACACTTATTTGCCACAATCACAAGCTGTTGCCTCTTAGTGTCTATGCGTCCGGCAATTGCGCGAATGCTCTGCTTGAAGTCTGAATAATTGAGAGTCAGCTTGTTATGGCCATTGCCGGCGACAAGTTTTCCGCAGTCAAGCATAAGGATGACAACAGATGCCTCTTTAATCTTTTGGTATGTTCTCTCAATTCCCATTATCTCAATGGTTTCCTGAGTATTGCGTATGCCGGCCGTGTCAATAAATCTGAAAACTGTACCGTCGATATTTACTGTATCTTCTATTGTATCTCTTGTTGTGCCCTGAATTTCAGAAACAATTGCTCGTTCTTCACCTACAAGCGCATTGAGCAGGGTGCTTTTTCCCGTGTTAACGGCTCCCACAATTGCAACAGGAATTCCATTTTTAATGACATTACCTAATGAGAATGAATCTATTAAAGATGAGACCTTTGCGGTTGTGTCTTTAAGAAGTTGCGCAAAGTGCTTGCGGTCGGCAAATTCAACATCTTCCTCTCCAAAATCCAGTTCCAGTTCCATCAGAGAGGTTAGGTTTAAAAGAGATTCTCTCATTTGCTTTAGCTCCTTTGAATAACCTCCTCTCATCTGCTGCATTGCTACATTGTGAGCTGCTTCCGTTTCAGATGCAATCAAATCTGCAACTGCCTCGGACTGAGCAAGGTCCATTTTGCCGTTTAAGAATGCCCGCTTGGTGAATTCTCCCGGCTCCGCCATTCTTGCGCCCGCTGTAATTAGCATCATGATGATTTTGTTCATTATGTAAGACGATGCGTGGCAGTAAAATTCAACGCAGTTTTCTCCTGTGTATGAGTGAGGTGCGCGGAAAACTGTAACAAGAACTTCATCTAAAATCTGCTTAACTTTTTGTTGTGAGCTCTTGCTTTTGGCGGAGGATAGAGATACTTTTTTATCGGGTGCAGCCTTCTCATAAATGGATGCAACAGTCTCATAAATAACGCCGTAACGCATTACATAAGACTCTGAACGTAAAAGCGATAGGGGCTTATGTTTTGGGTCTTGAGTTGGGGTAAAAATGCTGTCCGCAATCTTAATCACGTCCGGGCCGCTCATTCTTATAATCCCGATAGCTCCTCTTCCTGAGGCGGTTGCAGGGGCACAGATGTTGTCCGTGTAAGCAAGTGCTTTTGTTTTTGCGTTTGCGTTTTTTGCCTTGACTAATTTTATCGGTCTTATAGTATTCTTATTCGCACCCATATCACTGCCTCTTTTGTTACTATTCTGATTCCTTCTTAAGTCTCATACTTACAACATTCTCCACGTGCTGCGTGTGCGGGAACATATCCACCGGCTGAACCGCAACAATCTCATATTTTGATGCAAGAATCTGTAAATCACGCGCCTGGCTGGCCGGATTGCAGCTAACATAAACTATTTTTTCAGGCGCAGTATCCAAAATTACCTGGGCAACTGACGGATGGATTCCCGCTCTTGGCGGATCCAATACAATTATTTGAGGATGACCGTTTTGCCTTATGAATTCTGCATTTAAAACATCCTTCATATCGCCTGCATAAAACGTACTATTTGTTATTCCGTTAGTTTTAGCGTTGATTTTTGCATCTGCAATGGCCTCTTCAATATATTCAATACCAACAACTTTCTTAACCTGTCGAGATAAATACAGAGCAATAGTTCCGGTACCTGTATATAAGTCATAGAGCACTTCATCTCCTTTAAGGTCAGCAAATTCTCGCACTACGCCGTAAAGTTTGCAGGCCTGTTCTGAATTTGTCTGATAGAATGATTTTGGTCCGATGCGGAATTTTATTCCCTCCATCTCCTCTGTAATAAACTCTTTTCCAGAGAAATGAATGCATGGAGAATCTCCGATGGCATCATTACCTTTATCATTTAGAACGTAATACATGGAGGTGATTTCCGGGAACTTCTTGCACGTTGCCGTCATAAGATCCTCAAGAGCAGATTGTTCCTGTGATGATAGAGCAGGGGAGGTTGCTGTATGGTCATTTTTGCATGCTCCCGCAACAAGAATCGTCATAAGTTCTCCGGTGCTGGATGTTCTGATAATCAGGTTTCTCAGTAGTCCGGTGTGTTCCCGTATATCAAAGAAACTCATATTATGCTCTATTGCATAAGCCTTTACAAAAAGTCTTATTGCATTGCTTGGCTCTCGCTGCAGCTTGCACTCTTTGATATCCAGCACTTTGCTGAACATCTGAGGAATGTGAAAGCCAAGGGACAGGCGGTCTGTGTCACTCAAAGTGTTTACATCTTCTCCATCCAGAATCCAACGCTTATTTGAGAACGTATATTCCAGTTTGTTCCTGTAATACTGTGTTTTAGCGGAACCTATAATAGGCATTATACTCCCCTTCTGAGAGGGTAGGGTGGTGCTTTTTGCAACAGGGGCTGTCGGGAGCTTCAAATGCCCTATTCTTATTAACTGATCCTCCACCTGCTGCTGCTTGAATTCAAGCTGTTTATCATAAGGAAGCGCTTGCCAGGTGCAGCCCCCGCAAATTCCGTAGTGCGGACAGAATGGTTCCACGCGCATGGGGGATGGCTTAATCATTTTCACAACAAAGCCCTGCATGAAAGATTTTCTCTTGCGCGTAAGTTGCACATCCACAACATCTCCGGGAATGCACTTTGGTACAAAAAGCACTTTGCCGTCCACGTGCGCCAAAGCATTTCCCTCTGCGGCAACAGCCTCCATTGTGACATTAGGGATGATTATTTGTTCATTATT
>DAONEN010000071.1:3235-4407 GCA_035403105.1 Candidatus Egerieousia sp.
CGCAACATTGTGACAGCTAGGGAAATGGTGCATGACGGGCATTGGATTAAGACCACACTTAATGGGGAACCTCGCTTTGAGAAACCACCGCTTCCTACATGGCTGGCAGCTGTGGCAGAGATAATTGCACCGGACAGCGTGTCCGCTCAAAGGACAATGTCCGGACTTGCCGCAACTATGATGGTAATATTTTTCTATTTACTGTGGGCAGATTATACTCGCGACAGAAAGCTTGCATTTGTCTCATCTTTAGTGTTTTTAACGTGTTATAGCGTTATTCTTATGGGGAGGACGGCTACATGGGATATTTATTGTCATGCTTTTACAATGGGTGGTATTTATTTTATGCATGAAGGAATTTGCCACACAGAAAATATTGAAAATGAGGATATTGTATCAGCAGATGATTCTCATAAATATTCTGTTAAACATCTATACAATAGCTTGCTTCTTGCAGGAATCTTCTTTGGACTCTCTTTCCTGAGCAAAGGCCCAACATCCTATTATGGTTTGCTTCTGCCGTTTATAGCCGCCGTGCTTCTTGTGCATTACGTGTTGAAACGCAACGGTTCTGAGGATAAAATTAAAGTGACTGGCGGAGTGATTGATGTTCAGCTGTTGGAAACAAGAAAAATCAAAACATGGCCGGCAATACTTCTAATGATATTGGTATGTGTCATCATTAGCGGCAGTTGGTATTTCTATTTATACCTATCTGACAAACAGGTACTTTTAAGCGTTGCTGGAAAAGAAACAAGTGCATGGACCGGATATCATACAAGACCTTGGTGGTACTATTATAAGTTCACCTTTGAGACTGGCATCTGGGGAGTATTGCTTATATGCGCACTTTTTTTCACTTATTGGAAACACAGAGCCAAAGATTTATCAATGAGTAATTTATCTCAAATAAGACAAAGTGAAAATCGTGTAACCAATATTGAAATATCAGGTCAAGGTGATAAAAAATTTTTAAGTAATTTTGATTATAAGGAGTTCAGCAAGAAGTACTTAATGCCTCTTTTGTGGATGATAATCAGTCTTGTACTTCTTTCTGCAATGCCTGAGAAGAAAAAGCGTTATCTGTTTCCTTTGCTTATACCAGCCTCATACCTAATTGGTTATATTTTTATGTACTGGCAGGCATGTGCAAAGAATGGCTTGTGGAGAGT
>DAONEN010000072.1:0-4348 GCA_035403105.1 Candidatus Egerieousia sp.
ACTTGGATTTGCTGAGCTTGTGGTTTTTGCAGAAGTTTGGAAAGAAGCCGATGCATTTGTTTGGAGTCCTTGGAACTTTGATGTTCCTGGCCGGCGCGGTCATCACCCTTTGGCTAATTATCGCCAAACTTATAGCCCAGAGCAACGGTCTCAAATTCAGAGCTGTCACGGACCAGCCGCTGTTCTATCTGGCGCTGGTAACCGCTATCGTTGGTATCCAATTGTTCCTTGCCGGCTTCATTGCCGAGCTTGTCAGCCGCAATTCCTCCGGCCGCAACAACTACCTTATTAAGAAACGATTCTAAGGAAGATCAAAAAAAGTAAAAAAATAACGGGCGGAAAACGCTCATTATTTTTTTGTTTGGAAGGTTCACAAGGCAAAATTTTGCAAAGCAGATTTTTGCCCGCGACCGTAGGGAGCGTGCACCTTCGCGGCGTAAGCCGCATAAACCACAGATTACTAGCGCACTTTGTGCGCTGGTAACCGCATGCGCCGCCCCCAATCAACACTTTTTCCTATTGATAATCCATGGCGGCGCATGCTTAACTCAATTCCTTTTTTCCAAGCTGCCACACCATACCATAATTTACCGCACCCTGCCAGCCACGCCCTCCATATCTACCGATTTCATGCATTTTGCATGCATTGCCCCCCACGACCTGACTCAGAAGCACTTTAAACGGGGTGCCTCTACAATTCATATAAAGGCAAAAATGTAAGTTGCTGATTTACAGCATGTGATAAAGTGTAAAGTACACGAGAAAATAAAAACGGCCGCAACTAACTGATAGTCAGATAGGGTAATTTTAGCCTTTTTACGCACCTCTAACGCAGGTTTTAAAAGCGACCCCAGACGCACCTGCAGTAGGGTTTTGCCTTGTCATGAAAAGTCTATAGCCGCGTAGCAACATGAAATCTATCGTGAACAATAGAAAGAAACAAGAGCAGAAAAGAAAATCGGCAAAGGAACAAGGAGAGCAAAAAAAGAATTTAAAAAACGCATGCCGCGCAAAAGCGCAACATGCGTTTTATCACACCGATGAAAATATCTTAGTATCCTAACGCATTAAAATCAACTTCTTCAATTACCTTGAAACTAGACCAATAATCCGCAGCCGAATATCTTTTTATACTTCCAGTAGATACGCCTAAATAATTTGTATTTGCTATACCAAGGTTATGAGCACTTGGCGGATCGGCCGCCTTACAATATACCTTTGCAGCTGGAACTTCTGAGAATGCCTTATATCCAACTTTTTTTAGTTTTTTCCCCAATACTATCACACCAGTTATAGATTTACATCCAGAAAAGGCGTAGTCACCAATGTTTTCAACCTCATCAGGCAGAATCAAGGACACCATGCAGATAATTGTGTAAATGTGAATGTGATAAAAAAATAAAAATTATTTTTAAAGCATTAAACAATGGAAAAGACACAATTAATGAAAAAGCAAAGGAAGGAAGAAACAATCCCGGAAGGACTTCTGACAAAAGATTTTTTAAAGACACTCCATGGACAGGAGGATGTTGACCGGTTTTTAAATGATTTGCATTCACGGCTTTATGAGTACTGCTTCAAGCAGAGATGGATGAGCATCTTGGTTATGAGAAGCATAGCATAGAGGGGAACAACAGCGGCAATTCCCGCAATGGAATATCTATAATATAACACTGTCAGGTTCGGCTATATCCGTCATAACCAACAAGGTAACGCAAATGGCTCAGGAATGGCAGAATAGGCCGTTGGAGCGTCAGTATCTGATAGTGTGGATGGATGGCATCGTTTTCAAGGTCAGAGACGGCGGGAAGGTACTCAACAAGACAGTATACTTATGTGTAGGATTGGATAAGACGGGACACAAGCAGGTTCTTGGTTTATGGCTTGGCATGTCGGAGAGCTCTTCATTCTGGATGTCAGTCCTGACAGATTTGAAGGCGCGTGGTGTGGAAGATATCCTTATAACATGTACGGACAATCTGAACGGATTTACGGAGACCATAAATAACGTATTTCCACAGGCAGCCACACAAACATGTGTTGTTCACCAGATTAGGAACAGCTGTAAATACGTTGCATGGAAAGACCTGAAGGCATTCACCGGGGACATGAAGGCGATTTACACCGCTCCTGCCAAAGAGGCGGCAGAAGCCGCACTGGACAATTTTGAGCAAAAGTGGGGGGCTAAATACCGATACTCCATACGCAGCTGGCGTGCTAATTGGGACAGTCTGTCCACATTCTTCGGTTTCCCCCCGGAAATAAGAAGGATTATCTATACCACAAATATCATAGAGAATCTTAACGGCAAAATAAGAAAATATACAAAGAACAAGCTTTCATATCCCAATGATGATGCCGTAAAAAAGTCTGTCTATCTGGCAATTAGTGAAGTGGAGCGAAAATGGATACATCCCTACACGAACTGGGGCATTATCTTCAATCAGTTTATAGCTATATTTGAGAACAGAATTTTATCATGATGAAGAACGCTATTTTTCATTTACACAAAATTCTGCATGGCGCCAAATTATTCATAATTTTTTTTAAATTTCTTAAGGTTTCATTATCATTTTCAGCACATCATTCACCTCTGTTAGCGTCATTGAACGCACATAATTCCCATTGAGCAATTGATGGAAAACCAGAATCTTTTGCAGTACGTGCTACACCTTCAAGAATGCGTTTGAAGTCAGCGGGAGAATCAACTCTTGTCCAGCGTATACCCGTTATTCCGCATTTACTCAACACTATAGAATCTACAGGACAACATGGTGGATCAGGCATTCTGTTATTCATGCACCATAAATATTTTAAAAAAACAGAAAGACTTTTTTGAGCATGGGACATTCTTATTCCTTTGCTTAAAGTATTATTCAACCAGTCTTTGTTTGCAAAATGTTTATTTACAGCATTTTTAACAGACTTAACATCTTCAATATATGTCTCGATAGATTGCTTTGATGTAACATATTTACTAGCAACCTTCCTTAGTTCCTGTTTCCAAAATTCCTTGATTTCTGTCTTGCTTTCAAAATCCAAGCGCGCAGAATAAGTTGGGTTTCTTGCTATTGCAGCATTAATAGACTTGCCAAGGATCTCACTGTTATCAGGTGAGAATGTCGCATTTGCCGGATAATCAGGGAAGTAAGTTTTTACAAAGCCTTCCTTTAATCCATCAAGATTATAATTTTTCATAGTTCAAAAATTTAAGGTATAACCTATTGTTTGTTTATTGAGATTCTAGTTTAATTTTGGTTACCACACAAGAAATAAAACACAGAGAGACTACCGCAGGAGAGGGCATAAAAAATTGGTCGTTTTCTAAATCTCCAACAATAGCTTTCGCTATATTTTATACACAAATATAATGATATTTTCCATGTATTGTATTGTGTCACAGTTTTAAAAGAAAATGTATTTAACAGCCAGCTGTGCTGGCTGCAGAGCGGTGCGGCACAAAGCACCGCACCGCCTCGTGGTTTGACGCGCTGTCGCGCGGAAAGGCCCTGGTGCTACGCACCAGGCTACGCGGCAGCAGTCAAGAGCAACAGAGCAATGCGAGAAAATCAAGACTGCTGCCGCTCCGCTTAGATTAATATCCGGAATTTAAAGTCCAGAAATCGCTGGACTGCTAGGCGAATTGTAAATCAGATATATAAAAAAGTTCTGTTTTATAGGGAACAGAACTTTTTTAAAACACTGATTATCAAAGTTTACAATAAATCATCAAGAGATAGAATCATCATCAAAATTAACCATCAAGTTTGGAAGCCTTACGCAAGGAGTAAATCTGTCGGGAACTGGAAAATTAAAAATACCCTTCAAAAATTTTCCCCGCTTCTTCCTTGCTGAGAATAGAACAATTGCCGGTGAAGCTGGCGCCGATTTCTATGCCGATGTGGATGGTTTTCAGGTTGCCTTTGTAAACCGCCTTGCTGCGGAAGCTGGCTGAATGTGAAGCCAGGATATCTCCGGTTGCCTTACCATATATATCTGAATTTCTGCAGATTATCTTACCGGTCATATTGCCGTTCTCTCCAACAACAAGCTTCCCCAAAGTGACAACATCACCAATCAGATTTCCATCTATTCTGATATCAGAATGCGTAACAATATTTCCCTGAAGGGTTGTTCCCTCTGCAATGCGGTTTACGTCATTTACCGCCGGTACTGATGGTCCGCTAGCTGATTTCATATAATAAAATTTTATTATCCACAACTTATAGTTCCATTGCCTCTGCAGCGTCTTTAATTCCTTCACTCATAGTCGGATGCGGGAACACCGTGTTAGCAACCTGCTCTGCAGTTGCGCCAAGATTCATTGCAAGTACCATGCCTCCGATAA
>DAONEN010000073.1:0-4256 GCA_035403105.1 Candidatus Egerieousia sp.
AAGTTGCAGACTTGCAGGATATGAACGATAAGTTGTCCATTGTATTTAGAAAGGTTAGCAATATGCTATCTGCAAATAACTTTGATCAAATAGATGAGGTAATATCTCTTGGAGATAACATATTTGAAACACAGGCTGAAGCCATAAAGCACCAGATCCAAAGAAATAAAGAGAATCAGAATACGGTGCGCAGCAGCGCTTTGTACTTCAGTATAATTGCCGAAGTTAAAATGATAGTGCTTCAGCTCAGAAATCTTCTTAAAGCGCAGAAGTATTTTTTATCAAAATGATACGTTTCTGCTAAGGTGCAATATTTAGGCACTTAAAATGTTGTAAAAAATTTGTTTTTATAATTATTCTAAATAAATTGCCGGCACTTTTCCGTTTGGAGCGGATAAAGGTGTTACTTTATTGTTTAATTTTGCGAGCGATTTTTTAAAAACTTTTATGCAGACCACAAAGGAAATAATTCAGGAGAGCGGACTTAAGGCTACTCCGCAGAGAATAGCCGTTTACGAAACTATGAAAAAGTTAGGACATGCAAGCGCAGATATGGTAGGTGATGTTCTAAAAGAAACGTATCCGACCCTTACAAAAGCTACTGTTTACAATGTCCTGGAATCCTTTGATGATGCTGGATTGCTTGTTAGGCGCTACAGCTCAAACAATAAGATGTATTTTGATGTGAATACATACGACCATGTTCATCTTTATGATACTGCCAGGAACGGGTATAAAGATTATTATGATCCGGAGCTTGTTGCTCTTGTGAATAATTACCTTGCCAACAGAAAAATTCCGGGATTTAGTATCAGAAAGATTGATATACAGATTATTGGAACAACAGATGCTGAAGCAAAAAAGCGAATGAGTTAATTTGACGGACTGGTAGAATTCCTTGTTTTGCCGATTAAAAATCTGTCGTGATAGAGAATATTTTATTTTAAAATAAGGATTTAAGATTATGGGAAAAAGTTTGAAAGGATCAAAGACTGAAAAGAATCTTTTGATTTCATTTGCCGGTGAATCTCAGGCAAGAAACAGGTACACTTTTTTTGCAAGTATTGCAAAGAAAGAGGGTTTTGAGCAAATCTCTGCTATCTTTTTGGAGACTGCGGATCAGGAGAAAGAACATGCTAAGAAATTTTTCAAATACCTGGAGGGCGGAGAGGTTGAGATTACTGCCTCTTATCCTGCCGGTTTTATTGGAACAACCGCTCAGAATCTTGAGGCTGCGGCTGCCGGTGAGCACGGTGAGTGGAGTCATGATTATCCCTTGTTTGCAAAGATTGCAGGAGAGGAGGGTTTTGATGAGATTGCCAATACTTTTGAGAAAGTTGCCCTTGTAGAGGAGCAGCATGAGAAGAGATATCTTACTCTTTTAGGCAGAGTTAAGACAGGGAAAGTATTTGAGAGAGATGAAGTTGTAGAGTGGCAGTGCAGAAATTGCGGATTTGTTTTCACGGGCAAGAAAGCGCCTGAGGAATGCCCTGCATGTAAGCATCCGCAGGCTTACTTTGAAGTTAAGAGGAATAATTATTAGAATCTTAATCCCGACAGTTTTTTATAGACTGGACTGTTTATTGTTTAATAAAAAAAGGCCGCAGAATTTTCTGCGGCCCTTTTTTTTCGTTTGTTCAACGTAACCCTACTATAATTACTTTATTTAGCTAAACTCCATGAAACATTTGCAAAAGCTCCGCCTTTTACAACAGAACTTGTTGTTGGTTTAATAGTCAGGTAACTATATTCTTCTGAATCAAGCGGAGTATATCTCAAATAAATTCCGCTCTTGCCTTGATTATCCGGATCATAATCTGAAAGTCTAAAGCAAACGTACCCTGTTGCAAGGGTGCCTGTCTGTCTGCCGTCTTTGCGGGCGTTGTGGCGCAATTCAAGACATACATAATCCGTCTTTTGCTCTGCGTCTAACGGATTGTATTGATTATCTTCTAGACTAATAAGGTGTTGTGCGGTGCCGCTGTAGTACATCTGAACTTGCATGTTTAGAAAACCTCCTGCAATCCACGCATTTACAATCTTAATTCCATCTGTGCCAAGCGTATCCTGTTCGGCAGTTGAGACAGCTGTGACATTCTTTGTAAGTACATCTTCAATAGCAGTAACCTGCGCATTATAATCATAACCTGATACCGCCGCAGATAAAATGTTAAAATAAACAATTGCTCTTTGTCCTGCAACAGCAGTATATTTAGATAGAACAGTAGAACTTGGGTTAAAGTAAATCTTCTTGTTATCATCTGTAAGACCCCAGACAGATTTGTCTGTATTTACTCTAATTGTAACCAGCGCAAGGTTGTTTCCGCCGTCGTTGTTGTTGTCATTCCATGAGCATCCTGTAAAAATGATGCCTGCTACAAGCATGACAGCAAGAGATAAAATTTTAGTAATCTTCATATTATAAATATATTTAATTTTTATTCACGATGGTTTCTCTTTTAAAGTCATGAGTCTTATCTTTGAAACCAAATTTAAAACGCAGCAAAGTTATAAATACTGCATAAAGAATATTTTATTTTTTTTGTGCAGTATTTTTTTTACATCGGCATTTATAGTGCAGAACAGAGTTATGCAGGAGTTAGAAATTTCCCGGCTTTGCAGGAAAAATGATATTACGGCAAGGAGAGAGCTTTACAAGCTGTACGCAGGGTACTTGTTAGGTATCTGTATGCGATACTTGTCTGATAGAGAGACGGCTGAGGATGTGATGCATGACGGCTTTATTAAAATATTCAGTTCTTTTGATAAGTTTGAATGGAGGGGGGAAGGTTCTTTAAAGGCATGGTTGTCTAGAGTAATGGCAAATCAGACGCTTGAGTGGCTGAGGAGAAATAAAAAGCTTAGCGCCAATGAGGGAGAGGATGTTCTTAATAAAGTGGAAGAACCAGCTGTCGCGGATGTAGAAAAAATTCCTCAATCTGTGATTATGAGGTTTATAAAGGAATTGCCGGATGGATATAGGGCGGTGTTTAATATGTTTGTGATAGAGGAAAAATCTCATAAGGAAATTGCTGAGGCGCTGGGCATAAAAGAGAAATCTTCATCGTCTCAGCTGCTTAGGGCAAAAAGAATTCTCGCGGATAAAATAGATGACTATTGTAAAAAGAATGGAATTGAAAGGACAATTTAGATTTTGATTGTGTTAAAAAATAACGGACATATTAATGGGGAAGAATGGCTTAAGGCTGTGAAGAAATCTGCTGAGGCTTATAATGAACCTATTGCAGAGGACAAGTTGCGCAGTGGATGGGAGCGTTTGGAGAGAGAGATGTTAAAGGCGGATGGTGCGGCCGATGCTTTTGATGGCGTTGCCGGCAGAGCTGAAACTGAGAATTTAAAATCAGAGGTGCGCGGCAAATCTTCCGGCAGGCAAATTATTGCATGGAGTTTTCTTGCAGTTGCCGCCGCCGTGCTGATAGCTCTTCTTGTTGTTCCTCTTCATAAAATTGAAAATAAGAACAACACAAATTCTATTGCGCAAAATAGTTCAGTGCAAAACGGTTCAGTACAAAACGGCGCCTTACAAGACGTGGTACAAGAAGGCGCAGAACACAGTAGGGTTGCAGCAGATAATTCTGTTGTAGTCAGCAGGACTAACAAGCAAAATAATACTGCATCACAAACGGCTGTTACCCAGGAAACTGTAAAGAGTATATCCAAAAGTGCGGTTGCCGTAAACCGTAGCTTTGGCGGTTATTCCGGGGACAGCCGTTATGCAGTTTCTTATGGACTCCAAGTGCGTGTGGGCATTCAGCCGCCAAGCAGATTTTTAAAAGATTCTCCAAGGAGAATCAAAATGGAGGAGAATGAAGCAGAAGTGAAAAATGCTGAGGTGAGGAAACCCGGCAGGTCAAGGAAGACTTTTGAAATAGAAGAGCCTATAAGAGTCTCAAGCAGAGGTAAATGGACAGCCGGTCTTATGATGAGAAATGCAAACGGAAGGAAAAATAATGATGCCTCTAATCTATATTGTGACCCGGCTCCAGTTGACAATAGCACTATGCTCATTCTTGCCCAGTCTTTTCTGGTTTCAAGTTCTCCGGCGGATTATTCTCATAAGCAGCCAATATCAGTTGGAGTAACCGTTGAGAGAAAAATAGGGAACCGTGGAAAACTCTCCGTTGAGAGCGGAATTGTTTACTCGCTTCTAAATTCTGATGTTACATCCGGAAATTATGAGTTAAAGCAACATATTCATTATCTGGGTATTCCGGTTGCGGTAAAATGGAACTTTG
>DAONEN010000074.1:0-4141 GCA_035403105.1 Candidatus Egerieousia sp.
GCTATCGGGATATATATAATTTTTGCCTTTATGGTCCGTTGCATTAAACGGCAACAACCACTTAGATTTCTTTACTTTACAGTGATTTTGATGGTATTTGCAGAGATAACCGTTTTGCCTTATATAGGACAGGTGGTCGGATACCAAACAAACGTCACAATGACTTCTCTGCACACGCTACCGGAAGTGAAGGATGTTCCGCTATATTACAACGCAGACACTCTTGCCCCACGAGTGGAGGTGATTTATGATGTCCACCGCCCTGTACGGCCACTCAATCTACAGGATTCCTCTGCAGTCCGCGCAGCCGTTCCATGTGCCGTTCTGACACAAAAGGACTTTTGCAAAGAGGCATCCGTAGCTGCCATTAACGCTGTTGATACCTCTCGAGTTGGCATCTTTGATAACAACCGCTGGCTCAAATCTAACCACAACTACCGTCCGGAATTTGTGTACGTTGTTACCCTATTAAAATGACGCCGTAATATCGGATATAACGTTGTTATATCCGATATTACGGCGTCATTTTGTGCAGAAAAAATTGTATATTCGCATTAGGAGGAAACAACAATATGAAAAATTTTAAGGGTACATCAATTTTATTGCTTGCACTCTTGTTGAGTGTGGGCAATGTTAGCAATTTGTTTGCGCAAGGTTATATCCAAGTTACGGGCCGTGTCCTGGATAATAATACTGCAAAGCCATTGCATTATGCTTCCATATCTCTTTTAAATTCAACTGTTTCCAATGTCACTAATGCTGACGGAATTTTTGTTGTAAAAATCCCGACAGCAAAATTTAATGCATTGGATTCTGTTCAAGTTAGTTATTTAGGTTATAGTACCGTACGGATTTGTGTTTCTGATTTTCCGCAAGGCAAAGTAAAAACCATAAGAATGGTTGAGTCATTTGTCAGACTTTCATCTATTTACATTTATCCTAATGATCCGCTCAGCTTGTTTAATCTTGTTTTTTCACCATTAAACATCAAGAAAAATTATCCAAATGAGCCATGCGGCATGTTGGGATTCTATCGTGAGCTTGTAAAAAAAGGAAACAAGTATGCATCTATGAATGAGGCAGTTCTGGATATTAGAAAAGCTTCTTATACTAATAGTTTTGCCTCTGATAATGCAGCTATTTACAAGGGTAGGGGTAATGAAAATTCCAACGTAAATGATACTATCATTATGAGATTACAGGGCGGTCCGCTTTCTGCAATGTACACGGATATAATGAAATATCCGTTTATTGGAACTGATGCTCTGTCTGCACCGGACTATTATGATTTCTCTTTTGATAACCCAATTGTTGAGAATAACCACAAGATTTATGTTCTCAAATTTAATCAGAAGGACAGCGTTGTAAAAGAGTGTTTGTATAAAGGTAAGCTTTATATTGATAGTGAAACATTTGCGCTGATTAAGGCAACTTTTTCCATGAATGTTGATGTTATACAAGATGCATGGAAGTATTTCATTCGCAAGAAACCGGTTGATGCCACGCTGAAGGTTGAGGATGCCACGTATGAGGTTAATTATAAGATGGTTGGCCAAAAATACATGTTTGATTATTCCAGGATGGAATTGAGATTTAGCGCTAAATACAAACATCACTGGATGAAAAACAAATATTTAATAGTCGGGGAACTTGCTGTTACTGACACAGATAATCCTGCCGGCCTTAAACTTGATCCGGACAGAAAAATTCACATGAAAGACATCTTGTCAAAGCGTGTTAATGATTTTTCAGATCCGGAATTCTGGGGAAACTACAATATCATACAGCCGGATGAAAATATTCAGAGCATAATTAACAAGATTATCCGCCAGCTGAAGCGGCATGAAGATTAACTTTAAAAAGAATCCACATCTTTAAGAGTGTGATATGGCCTTTAAAACTAAGACGCCGTCATTAATTAATGGCGGCGTCAGGTTTTTAATAAACATTTGATATATTTTAACAATATCTATTTTTCACACAATTTATATTATGTTAAATAGTATTTAGCTCCCGATGGCCTACTATTTCAGATACATATCACACAGCTCCTTAACCCACACTTTTACTTTATCTCTGATGTACGCCGGTGAAATAACCTCAACATCAGCACCATGAGAGATAACTTCCTGCATGAGTTCATAAGAATTTGACAGGCAATATTCATATATAGAATAACTGTCGCGACTTTCAATCTTTTTTTGAGAGAAATGCAGCGGAAGCGTGTCAAAGTATTTGCACTGGTCCGCATTAACCTTTAAATGAATGATTTGCGGTTTTTCATCCGGCAGCACGGAAACCCCTATTGTGTTTGCAAAATATGCCTGAGCATCAAATCCGATTTGAACAGAGAACTTTATTTTAGTGTACTGCAAGTCCTTAATTCTATCCAGGGCGTAAAGTCTATTACCGTCCACGTAAGTATTATACGCAAGCATATACCACCTCTGCTTAAATACCTTAATACACAATGGATTAACGGTTGCAGTAAATGCTTCTTCATTGTTAAAGCTCTGATATTTCATCTCAAGGGCAGTGTTTTTATTCATGGAATTCATAATCATAGGCATATATTTCTGACCTCCCGGGACATCCTCAAACAAAATCCTGTCTCTGATTTTCTGATTTTTATTAATTAAGTGATTTACAGTCAAAGATGTAAGCAACCAAGATTTAAGGCCCGGCTTCATGATCTCATCACTGTCTTCAATAGAATATGTATTATCTCTTCTATTACATTTAACAGAAACACCAAACATCCTCTCAATTGCAATACGGTGATTATTAAAGGTTCTCAGCGGCATTGGGTCATGATTAGGATTCAAATCATCTTGCTCCTGCCACTCTTTATCTATATCTTCAAACGTTATACCGCCTTTATTCATAAGAAGTTGCACAAGCCACACATACTTAAGAAACAACTCCGCCGCCGGAGTTTTGCTGGTCTCCTGACCAACGCGATTCTCGGCTTTTTTTGTCCCGCTATTGCCATTCTTATGCATATCCCACTTCTCCTTACCAACTTTTTCAACTTTCACGGCTCTTTCCGCTCTTCCAGCTTTCCCTGCTTTCCATGCTCTTTCATTTTCTTCCTCATCGGAACCATCTCCACCGTTCAATTTAGAAATATATTCACGCAAACTCTTGCCGTCCATCATTTCAATGTCATTGCCGTTCTTCTTTGCAGTACTTTTAATATTCTCCTTAATAGCTTTAATGTCAGGTCTTTTCATAACTTGCTTTTTTAATCTTGATATTACAAAGGTAGAAAACACATTTGCCAAATAAAAGCATAAGCCATATTTTATTCCCGATAGTTTCTTTATTCCCGATAGTTCCTTCACATTCCCCTTATCTTTTTACCAAATTCCTTTTTACAAAACGCTGGCTGTGTTTTGCAAACAAGCTGACTCACAAGGTGTTGCCGAGTATAGCGTTTAGAGATGCCTAGAAAGGCTAAAAATTCCCCATCTGACTATCAGCCACTTACGGCGTTTTTAATTTTCTCGTGTACTTTATACTTTGTCACATACTGTAAATCAGTATATTACATTTTAGCCATTCTGTGCGTTCTGAGAGGGGTTGCAAAATGGCCCGTAGAGATGCCTGCAAGGAATGTTTCGCGTCATTACACTCCCTCTTCAAACATCTCCCTCTTAGCCGCATCAGTCAAATGAAAGACCATCGCCTTCTGCGGTGCCCCAACACAACCGCTCTCACCTTCAACGCTCTTCATCTCCACAATCCCCCTCTTAAATAGCGTATGCGTCTCGTTTCTAAATGGTCTTTCCACAAAATCTCGCACAATCTCATCCTCCTTCATAAACAGATTGATTATTTCAAAAATGCACGTGCAATCGTCGTTATAATTAACAAACTTATTTGCCATAAACATCAGAATAACAAGAGGATAATTCTTACCCACATCACACAAAGTCAGTAACTCCACCGGCGGATTATGATATATCTCACCATAGATCTTTTTATTCAAGTACTTGCAGATTGGTTCATCATTATATCTGTAAACCAGGTAGTTCAAGTTGTCACACATCTTCTCAATACGAATGCTTTTCTTAAAACATTTTTTTAGCTCCCGATAGAATTCTTTTGTTTTCATCTCAATCTTATTTTACACTCACCA
>DAONEN010000075.1:0-4113 GCA_035403105.1 Candidatus Egerieousia sp.
GGTCAGATGCGCTCATACTTCTGCAACAAAGAGTATAAAACTGCGTCATTAAGAGCGGAACAGATTATTAATGACAAAACATATGGACAAGAACAGGAAAATGAGGCAATGTACTATGAGGGTAAGAGTCTTCTTGCTCTTGGAGAGAGAGTTAAAGCAATAGAGGCTTTGAAGAAACTGTCAGAAAACCCAAAAACTGCACTTGGCGCTGAGGCTGCCTACATGGTAATTCAAGACTCTTTTGACAATGGAAAATTTGACAAAGTTGAAAAGCAAACTTTTGCTTTGTCAAAATCCAAGACAAGCCAAACCTACTGGATGGCAAGGAGTTTCATTGTTCTTGGAGATTCATACTCAGAGATAGGCAATAAAGAGCAAGCACTTGCCACCTACCAGAGCGTTAAAGATAATTACAAGGGTAAAAATGATGACATAATATCTCTTGCCGCCGCAAAGATTAAACAGCTTTCGGAAAAATAGAACGGCAAGAAAATTTACCTGTAGAGATTATAAAAGAATATAAAAACAATTTATTAATATGAAAATGAGATATTTGGCAATTATTGCAACCGCTATTGCGCTAGCCTTTCCGGCAACTGCTGGTGCACAGAATGCAACAGTGAGGGTAGACAAAAACTATGAAGGAGATTTGACGTCTGCGGGGAAACCAAAGATGGCTTTAAACTTTGCAGATACTCTAAGAAATTTTAATCTGAATTTTGACTATCACATTTTTGACAAGCCATTCAGAGATTTATACGAATTTTCTCCGCTTCCTACGGCTCAGATACACAGCCCTATGCAGGCGGATTATCCTTGGATTATAGCAAAACTGGGAATATCAATCCCGTTCAGTCCTGTAGCAACGGTTTACATTCAGCCTAATATTTTTAAAAATAATACGGAGAATGTATCCAACAGCCTGAGATTTAAATTTGAGCATAAATCTTACTGGGGAAAAGTGCCGCTGGCAGGATTTAAAGAGAATGGAAAGACCACTGACCTCAACACCAAAGCGCAGGCAAATAGCTGGAACACAGGAGGGTCTATTAATTATGACCATCAGTGGCTTAAAGGCAACCTGTCCGCAGAGGCGTATTATCGTAATGTTCACGACAGTTATTACGGATATAACAGCCAGCGCTTTACAGGATACGCAAATGCGCCAGACATAAATCATTTTGGCAATAAATCGTTTATGAAAAATGATATGTCACACCAATACAACCAAGGGGGGGTGAACCTAAATATAAGCTCTATTGACAACGCAATTTACACCGGCAAATTCAGATATGATCTAAACCTTGCGTACAGCAACACATCAGATAAGGCAAAAATTGCAACACTATCATCTTTAGCCGGCTCAAGTACTCCTTTGGTTCAGAAGCCAAATATCTATGAAAATTGGCTTAAACTTAACGGAGAGGCGGGACCTACTTTTGGAAAATACTCAATGGTGACAATAGGAGTAAATTCAGAGTCCGTTTTTTACACAGGCATACAAGATTACCACTATTCTCTGCTGGAGGGAACTCTGCAATATAAATTCAACAACGGAAGATGGAAATTCAATCTTGGCGCAAGAACGTCCATATCTTTCAAGAACAAAGACGGGGCAAACAAATACTTCACATATATAAGTCCTAAGGCTACTGTATCATACGAATTGATAGATAACAAGTTATGGGCTTATGGAATTGCGGACGGCGGCAATGACGTTAACAGTTATTCCTCTATGCTTAGAAAGAACAGATGGATAGCTCCAATTATCGACATGAGAGCCAGCTCCGTTCCATTGATTGCAAAGGCCGGACTTAAGGGCATGGCCAATGACAAGATAAGCTATGATATCTATGCAGGGTACGCCATAAGAAAAGGCATGCTGCAATATGTTGAATATGAGCAATTAATGAATAATGCACATTATCCTGTCGGGAGCACGATGGCTACAGATTACTCAAATTCAATTTTTAACGCTTTATATTCCAGTCACAGAGAATTTATGATTGGAGGACAAACAGATTACAAATATGAAAGAGTTAAAGCAGGGCTACAGTTTAGTCTCTCTGAATACACAAAAGGCAAAAAATATTCAGATATGCAGAATATGGTAAATGGAACTGTCACATGGATTAACAAAGAAGAACCATCGGGATATGCACCGTTTGAACTTAATACTTATGCAGAGTATAACTTTAGGGAGAGGATATACATTGGGGCAACGGTTTACTACCGCTCGGCCACACCTTACATACTTGGAAGAATGAGCGGTGACGGCAATGGAAACTATACGCTAAAGTTCACCGGAGCAAAGATTTCTGACTTTATAGATGCGGGTGTCTACGGACAGTACGTTATCAACAAGCACTTTACCGCTTTTGCACAGCTTAACAATCTGTTTAACAGCAATGTACAGTACTATGGAATGTATATTGAAAAGACAATTTCCGGGGGGTTAGGAGTCTTGGTAAAGTTCTAATTTTTTCCTAAATTTGCACGTTAAAAGTTTTGAGGAAAAAAAGTTAAAAAAATGAGTGAACAAGAGTTACAAAAGAAGAGTGCCGGAGAGAGCTATAATGCGGAAAGTATTCAAGTTCTAGAAGGTCTGGAGGCTGTTAGAAAACGTCCCTCCATGTACATTGGAGATATTGGTGAAAGAGGGCTTCACCATTTGGTTTATGAGGTTGTAGATAACTCAATAGATGAGGCGCTTGCCGGTTACTGCAATAATATAGATGTAATTATTAATGAGGATAATTCTATTACTGTAAAGGATAACGGAAGAGGTATTCCAACCGGAATGCATGAGAAAGAGCACCGCAGCGCTTTGGAAGTAGTGCTTACAATCCTGCACGCCGGCGGAAAATTCAACAAAGGAAGTTACAAGGTATCAGGAGGTTTGCACGGAGTTGGAGTATCTTGCGTTAACGCGCTTTCCATTCACATGACCGCAGAGGTTCACAGAGAGGGAAAGGTATTCATGCAAGAATATTCAAAAGGAAAACCTCTATATCCTGTAAAAACAGTTGGTGACGCATCTGATACGGGTACTACTATCATTTTTAAACCGGACCCTGAAATTTTCACACTCTCGACAGTTTACAAATACGATATTCTGGCGGCTCGCTTGAGAGAGCTGGCTTACCTAAACAAAAAGGTTAAGCTTACTCTAACTGATATGCGCGCTAAAGAGACTAATGATGAGGGAGTTGAGGTATCAAAGCCAACAATTGAAGTATTTTACTCAGAGGCGGGTCTGCTTGAATTTGTTAAGTATCTGGACGGCAATAGAGAAAAACTGACAGAAAACCCTATCTATTTGGAGAGCGACAAGACAGGCTACCCTATTGAAATTGCAATGCAATACAATACGGAATTTAATGAGAACGTCCACTCTTATGTTAACAATATAAACACTATAGAGGGAGGTACTCACCTGTCGGGATTTAGAAGAGGACTTACAACTACCCTTAAAAACTACGCGGACAAGCAGGGAATGCTTAAGAACTTGAAGTTTGAGATTGACCCGTCAGATTTCCGAGAGGGCCTTACCGCGGTTATCTCTGTGAAAGTTGCAGAGCCCCAATTTGAAGGACAAACAAAAACAAAGCTTGGAAATGCGGAAGTTATGGCTGCCGTAAGTCAGGCAACAAGTTTAGCGCTAGATAATTATCTGGAGGAACATCCTAAAGATGCAAAACTTATAATCGATAAAGTGATTCTTGCCGCACAGGCAAGACATGCCGCTCGCAAGGCAAGGGAATTGGTTCAAAGAAAGAGCGGAATGAGCGGAGTAGGACTTCCGGACAAACTTGCAGACTGTTCAGAAAGAGACCCTGCCAAATGCGAGCTGTTCCTTGTGGAGGGAGATTCCGCAGGCGGTACTGCAAAAGAGGGTAGAAACAGGATGTATCAGGCTATCCTTCCGCTTAGAGGTAAAATCCTTAACGTGGAAAAAGCCATGGAGCACAGAGTCTTTGAAAGTGAAACAATTAGAAACATTTATACTGCGCTGGGAGTTACGGTTGGTACGGAAGAGGATAGCAAAGCACTTAATCTTAGCAAATTAAGATATCACAAGATTATCATCATGGCAGATGCCGATGTGGACGG
>DAONEN010000076.1:0-3855 GCA_035403105.1 Candidatus Egerieousia sp.
GCTCCCGATTCTCAAAAGTTTCCTCCAGAGTATCGGCCATATTATTATTGGAAAATTCTTCCAACTTGTCAGATAATTCTTTCTTTAATTCAGCCGCAATCTGATTTGCTCTCTTTGCAATTATAACTGTTGATTCATAGATATTTCCAGTTGTCTGTGAAAGTTCTATGATGTCCCTTGTAACTGTGCTATCGGGAACTTTTTCTACTTTCTTCACTTTTTCTTCCATTATATTTTCTCCTATTTGTTATTCAGTTTTTTTCTCTGCGACAGGTGTTTCCTCTGTGGCAGTTTTCTCTTTTGCTGCTTTTTTTGCAGCGGCCTTCTCCTCTCTCTCAATCTTTTTTGCAGCCTTTACATCCTCTCTATTATCCTTGTCAATCTTTCTCTGTTCAGCCTTCTTTTGCTTTACAAGTGCCTTATCATCAGAGACTCCAAGAGCTACGCTATTTTTTGACTCTTCTATTCTCACAGCCTTCTTTGCATCTTTGATAGCTTGTTTTGCACTCCTGCGATCCGCCTTGATTTTTACTTTTGTTTTAGGCACAACTCCTTCAACTTCCTTATTCTCCGCACTTTGTGCTTTTGCAACCAGCGTTGAGTCATCCTCTTTTAATCCTGCAATTTTACGCGCCTTCACAAAACTATCATCCAACACTTTTCTCTCAACAACATCCGGATATTCGCTCACAAAGTTATAATAATCGTCAACATAAGCCATATACCTCTCCTTCTGTTTTTCAGGCACACTCATCTGTGCAAACTTATAAGAAGACATTGCAGTATAGTAGAGAATTTGCTCTCTGTATTGGTTATTTGAATTATCTTTTAAAACCCCCTTAAGTGCATAATGTGCAGCTTTGTAATCCTGCATGCTATAATACAGTTTAGCCGCCTCAAAACTCTTTCTATCTATACGTTCCTGAAACTCAGCCATCATTGCCTTGCAAATATTGTAATACTGGCTCTCCGGATGTTCATACATAAATGTTGTAATGGTTGACATAGCCTTTTGGGTAGGAGTCTGATCCAACTCCCAGCGGTATGTAGCCTCATACAAACATTTAATTCTCAAAAATTTTGATTCTTCTGTAAACGGACTTCTTGGAAACACTTCCAAAAACTTTGCAAAGTTCTGTTCTGCAGTTGTATAATCACCGTACCTGTAATTGCTCATGGCATTGTAGTACTGAACTGAATCCTCTTTTGGAGTACCTTGAGAAGGAAGCACCAGACTCTCAAACAATTCAGCAGATTTCCTAAAGTTCCCCTTATTGTAATAGTTCATGCCCGCCTTGAACTTAAGGTCAACATCGTCGCTCTTTAGCAACGCGTCATAATAGCTTTTACAACCCCCGGCGGCTAAAACCACAAGTAACAGCGCCGTCAATAATTTTAGATTTTTCATGTTTCCCATTTTGAATGTCAAGATATAGGCAAATATAAAGCCAAATTATACTTCCTGCAGGAATTTGTCCGCCTCAACCGCAGCCTTGCACCCTGCCGCAGCCGCTGTAATTGCCTGTTTATAATGCAAATCTGCAACATCTCCAGCCGCAAAAACTCCCGGAACGTTTGTCTTTGGACTCCCGGGTTCTGTGATTACATACCCCTCAGCATCCATATTAACCCAAGGCCTAAATACCTCAGAATTAGGATGATGCCCAACAGCCAGAAACATTCCCCATACCGGAACTATTCTCTCCACACCAGTTTTTTTATCTTTAATTTTTACACCTGTTACACCACTCTCATCTCCAACAACTTCCAAAGGCTCGCACTGCCACAAAACCTCAATATTGCTCTTTGACGCAACTCTATCCTGCATTGCCTTGGACGCCCTAAAAACATCCCTGCGTACAATCATAGAGACCTTCTTGCATATTCCCGACAGATAGACCGCCTCCTCGCATGCTGTATCTCCGCCACCTACTACTGCGACTTCTTTATTTTTGTAGAAAAAGCCGTCGCAAGTTGCACATGCGCTCACTCCGCTGCCGCGGAATTTTTGCTCTCCCGTTATATTAAGATATTTTGCAGAAGCTCCTGTCGCGATGATGACGGTATCTGCAAGTACCTCATCCTTAGAGTCTATTGTTAATGTAAACGGTCTCTTTGAAAAGTCTGTTTTAGTGATAACGCCGCTGCGGACCTCAACGCCAAAGCGCTCTGCCTGCTGCTTCATTCTTGTAACAAGCGCTCCGCCGTCTATTCCATCCGGAAATCCCGGAAAATTATCTATCATAGTTGTTGTAGTCAGCTGTCCCCCAAGCTCTATGCCGCTGTATATCACCGGATTGAGATTGGCACGCGCCGCATAAATTGCCGCCGTATATCCTGCCGGGCCGCTACCCGCTATTAAACATTTAATTTTCTCCATACAATTTCTGTCCTCTGCGCAAGAGGTAACTTTATCCTCTTGGCAACGGGCTGCAAATTTAATAAAATCAGAGAGAAAATCAAGCGGCTGCTCTCCGACGATCCTTTAAATAAAATTCCAGGCGCTCCTCCCATACCAGCACAAAAGAACCAGCCCAGCGCGTCAGCAGTATTATCCACCAAATTCCGCCAACAGACGTAAAGAGTATAAGGTCCTCTAAGTTACTGTGGGATATGGCAATATGGGAATTGAGCAATTGTATTTCTCTTTGGGATACATGCCCGCTTTCCTTCTCTTGAAACATTACGGCAGCGCCATAGGCAAGCCCCAGCGTATTGGCAACAATCCAAAGAAAAGATGTATTTGGAGATAGTCCAAAAAATTTAAGCGGCCAGTTGAGAAACTTTGAGATCACATTTATAATGCCAAACTCCTTAAGTATCTTTTGCAGAACTGACAACAGAAATATCAGAATAATAATTTTAATACAAAGTTTTACAAGGGATATTATCCACTCCTTAAACATTATCCAAAACGGCGGGTTTGCAACAGCGGCTGAACTTGTAGCTGCGGCAGCCTCTTCCGGCAATATTAAGTTAAGTAAAGAAGCCAGAACTATTCCGCTTAATGTTCTGATAATTACAATTCTTATTGCAGAAGAACCAGTCTTTTTCTGCACAGCTGTCTCCACAATCATGCTGTGAGAACACATCGCCATAACGGCAAGAATTGTCATGCTTCTACGCGTCAGTCCCAAAGTTACGGCAGCGGCAATAGCAGAATAAACATTTACAAAATAGCCGCTTACATAGGCAAGAGAAGCCTCTCCGGGAAGTCCCACAAATTTCATCACAGGACTTACTGCATTGGATATAAAGGGGATAACATTAACAGCGCGCAGAATAAAAATCACCGCAGATACGATTGCAGTAATTTCGACAATCCATATTGCAGTTTTTTTTGCGTTTGGAATAACATCCTTAACGCACTCCCAAAGCCGATGACCAATTGAGGGTATTTCCTTCATGACCGCAAATATAATCAGAATTTTAGTAGCTCACTCTTATGCCAGCCTGAAGAGAAAGTCCCATTCTGTTATTTGTATGAATGTTCTCCAGTTCAAATGCGCGACCATGTCCGGATACGCTTCCAACAGAGCCGCTGCCGCTCTCATTTATATAGAAGGTTCCCAATTGGGGAGGTTTAAAGTAGTATGAGGCACCTGATTGAACATAGATTCCTACATTCTTATAAACCTTATATTCAGCACCGGCATCGGCGACAAGAGAGAACTGGAATCCTTTTACACTAAAATGACCTGTGCTAAGTTTTTTATTATCTATGTTTTCCATCCTGCCGGCAATACTTTTCTCTACCATACCGCCACCCTCTGCATAAACGGTAAACCTTCCCACATTGACAAAGTTCCATTTTACCGCAACCGGAATACCCAGATAATGAATATGTTGCTTTAA
>DAONEN010000077.1:0-3541 GCA_035403105.1 Candidatus Egerieousia sp.
TGCTCATGAGCGCTCCTTTAAAGCGCGGAATATCACCGTTTTCCTTTGTTACTCCAGCTTTCCCGGAAAGTCCTACTATCATGCTCATTGTATCAAAAACATTCAGGAACAGCAGGGTGACAATTACCATTATCACATTAACATTCAGCAGTTGGCTAAAATCAAATTTCCAAAACGTGGGAGCCATTGAATGTGGTATTGACACAAAACTGAATCCTTTTGGTATCTCTGTGATATGTAACGGAATACCAATGAGAGTGAATACTATTATGCTTATGAATAATCCGCCGATAACTTTTCTGTGAAGCAGGACTCCCGCCAAAATGATTGTCGCAAAAGCGAGTATAGTTGCGGGGGTTATTTTGCCCAGTTGCACAAGAGTTGTAGGGCTTGTTACAACAAGTCCGGCATTTTTAAGTCCTATAAATGCGATGAAAATCCCTATGCCGGCCGATATTGCGTGCCGCTGGCTGCCGGGAATTGCCATAAGCAGATATTTCTGGACATTGAATAATGTAATAAGCAGAAAAAGAATACCTTCTATGAAAACGCAAGTCAAGGCCATCTGCCACGAGTAACCCATTCCCATCACCAGCGTAAAAGTAAAGAAAGCATTGATGGACATGCTGGGTGCCAGACCAAAGGGGAGTTTGGCAACAATGGCCATAAGTATTGTCGCGACAGCGCTCGTTATCGCGGTTGCCGTAAATACGGCTCCCTTATCCATGCCCGCCTGTCCCAAAATCGCAGGGTTTACGGCTAGAATGTAACTCATTGTAAGAAAGGTTGTTAATCCGGCAACAACCTCCGTGCGCATTGTGTTTTTTTGCGCATTAAACCCCGTCAGTTTCTTTACAAAGTCCATGTTTCAAAGGTAACGAAAAATTTTTAAAGCATGATTGAGAGAGAATTAACGGACATTGACGTGTTAAAATTTTTATAAATTTGCTGTCGTAAGATGAAGTTAAAAAGTGCAACATGGATAGCATTAAGGAAATATTTAAGATTGGAAAAGGACCCTCCAGCAGTCATACTATGGGACCTCGCAGAGCCGCGGAGATTTTTAAAAAATCCGTCGGGAGTTTAAATGTATCATCTTATTCCGTCACTCTCTATGGCAGTTTGGCGGCAACCGGCAGAGGGCATTTAACGGATGTTGCTATCAAAGAGATACTTGGCGAGTGCAATATAATTTGGCAACCGGATGTTTTTTTGCCTCAACATCCCAACGGAATGTTTTTCCAGGCTTTTGATAAGGACGGCAGATTGGTAAAGAGCTATACTACGTTCAGCATCGGCGGAGGAGATATCAGCGATACCGGAAAAAGAGATAGTGAAAATTCCATCTATCCGCACGGCAAAATGAAAGATATTCTTAAGTGGTGTCTGGACAACGGTATGACCTTTTGGGAGTATGTGGAAAAGTACGAGGAGAAGGATATATGGGATTATCTTGCGGAGGTGTGGAAAATAATGACGGAGGAGATCCAAAGAGGGCTTGATAATGAGGGCGTTCTTCCCGGGCCTTTGAAGTTTGCAAGAAAAGCCTCATCTTTCCATACAAAGGCCAAGGGGTATCAGGGTTCTATGCAGAGAAGAGCCATGACTTTCTCATATGCTCTTGCGGCGGCTGAAGAAAATGCGGCCGGAGGGACTATAGTAACAGCTCCTACCTGCGGTTCTTGCGGCGTTTTGCCTGCGGTATTTTATCTGGATAAATTGAACTATGATTTTTCCGATGAAAAAATTTACAGAGGACTCGCGACAGCAGGCCTTATTGGTAATCTCATAAAAACAAATGCTTCCATATCGGGAGCGGAAGTGGGATGTCAGGGTGAGATAGGATCAGCCTGCAGCATGGCCGCCGGCGCTTTGGTCCAACTGTTCGGCGGTACTCCGATGCAAATAGAATACGGTGCTTCCATGGGTATAGAACATTTTCTCGGACTCACCTGCGATCCCGTAATGGGCCTGGTGCAAATACCTTGTATAGAAAGAAATGCGTTTGCCGCAACACGTGCCATTGATGCAAATGTCTATGCACTCACATCGGACGGGAACCATAGGGTAAGTTTTGATAAAGTTGTTGAGACGATGAAAAAAACGGGACATGATCTCCCGAGTTTGTATAAAGAAACCTCCGAGGGAGGTTTGGCCAGCATAATTTTTTAATTTTATAATCGGGAATAAAAATGTCATATAATGAAAAATTTATTTAAATCCATTTTGTTTTTATCCGCTGTTTTGAATGCGATTTTTCTTTTCATTCCAGCGGCCGGAGCACAGGAAGTGCGGGACTCTATAAATCTGCATACCGCTCATAATTACCGTAGTGCGCTAATGGAGCCGCAAAGAGAATTTAGGGGAGCATGGATTCACACTGTTGGCAACGGAGAATATAAAAAGATGACAACAGCTCAGATGAAGAGACACTTTACGGATCTGCTTGATTCTCTAAAATCCGTAAATATCAATGCGGTAATTTTTCAGGTAAGACCGCAGGCCGACGCTTTTTATAAGAGCAAATTGGAACCGTGGAGCCGCTTTTTGACCGGAACTCAGGGAGTAGGGCCAAAACCGGCATGGGACCCTCTGGAGTTTATGGTAAAAGAGTGCCACAAGAGAGGAATGGAGTTGCACGCGTGGTTTAACCCTTATCGTGTTGCCTCAAATGATGAACAACTCAATACACTGGCCAAGAATCATTTATATCATAGAAAGCCTTATTTGTTCGTAAGATACGGTAAGCTGCTTGTCTTTGACCCCGGTGAACCGGAGGCGAGAGAATGGATAATCAAAGTCATTTCCGATGTCGTAAGGCGTTATGATATAGATGCCGTTCATTTTGACGATTATTTTTATCCCTATAAAGATTATGACAAGACCGGGGCGGAACTTCCGTTTCCCGACAGTTTGTCTTTTGCCAAATATGGTGAAAAAGACGGTTTTACAGTTGATCAGCGTAATGACTGGAGGCGAAATAATGTCTCCCTTCTTGTTAAAAATTTAGACAGTGTTATTAAATCTATTAAGCCATGGGTTAAATTCGGGATAAGCCCGTTTGGCGTATGGCGCAATATTGCAAATGACCCTTCCGGTTCACAAACTCGGGCGGGCGTGCAGAATTATGATGACTTGTACGCAGACATAAAGCTCTGGGTAAAAAATAATTGGATAGATTATAATGTTCCGCAACTTTATTGGGATATCGGTCAGCCGCGAGCAGATTTTGAAACTCTAATTAACTGGTGGAGTCAAAATAATTATGGCGAGAATTTGTATATAGGGCAAGATATTGCCCAAACCGTTAAAGTTAAAAGCCGCAAAGTGCAGGGAGCGTTTGAAAATCAGATGCCCCACAAAATGGAGCTTGTACGGACTACAAAAAACATTCACGGCAACGTGTGGTGGCCCGGATATGTTATACCAAAAAATCCCGACGGTTTTACTGATACTCTTAGAAAGTATCAGGCACATATAGCATTGATGCCGCTATACAAACACATTGATACTCTGGCACCTGCGCCTGTTGAAAAACTGA
>DAONEN010000078.1:0-3482 GCA_035403105.1 Candidatus Egerieousia sp.
GGCATGCGGATATAAATTCAATATTGCCGAATATCCGGTACAGATTGAGATTCACAATGTTACGGATATGGTAAAAGCCGGCAGGATACGTGAAGCGGGAGAAAAATTCAGACCCATAGTTGAGGCATTGTGGGCGGAGAAAGATGTTCCCATCGTAGGGGCGTGCACGGAAATTCCTATTGCTTATGCAGCAACCGGACTGCCTGCAGAAAAATTCATCTCTTGTTTATGGGCCCTTGCAGATGGCTGTATAAGAGAGCTTTATCGCAAATAATAAAACGATTCTTATGAAGCATTTTAAATTAGCCCTGCCTTGGCAAATACTTATAGGGCTGGCACTCGGATGTCTTTTTGGATACTTCCTTTATGATTGCGCGCACTATGTTCAATGGGCCGGAGATATCTTTCTGCGCGCCCTAAAAATGATAATTATCCCAATGGTTTTTACCTCTCTTGTTGTTGGAGTTGCAAGCATTCAATCTTCTGCAGACCTTGGGAGAATTGCGGGAAAAACTTTGCTGTACTATGTTTGTACTACGGTGATAGCCATTATCATAGGACTGCTGCTGGTCAATTTCTTCCGGCCCGGAGTCGGGGCAAATCTTCAGCTCCCGACAGCGGATTTAAGCGGAGTGGGAAAACCGACAACCACTCTTTATGACCAAGTAATTCACATCATTCCGGAGAATGTTTTTGCTGATATTGCCGCGGGCAATTTGCTGCCGATTATTTTCTTTGCCATCATTTTCGGATTCTTCATCACGCGCTGCAATGACAAAACACGCACTACTCTTGTGGACTTGTGCAATGCCGTAAATGACGTAATTATGAAGATTACGCTGTTTATAATCAAGCTTGCCCCTTACGGAGTTTTTGCAATTGTCTCAAATATGGTTGCCAAACAGGGAGGAGATTCCGGAAAGTTATTTGCAATGATAGGCAGTCTTGGATTCTACCTGATAATAGTGTGGGCCGGCCTTCTTATTCAGTTCTTTGGAGTGCTGCCGGGAATGGTGTACGGACTTGGAAGAGAGAATCCGTGGAGACACATGAACAAAATGTCAACCGCCATACTTACCGCATTTACAACGTGCTCATCAGGTGCGGCGCTACCGATTTCTCTGAGAGACACACAAGAAAAATGCGGGGTCTCAAAGAAAATTGCAAGTTTTGTACTGCCGCTTGGAGCAACGGTTAACATGAACGGAACTGCTCTATATGAAGGCGTTACCGTATTGTTTATTGCGCAGGTATACGGGGTGGATTTAAGCATAGCCCAACAGATTATCATAATAGGAACCGTGCTGCTCTCTGCAATTGGCGCCGCCGGAATTCCGATGGCCGGGTTTGTAATGCTCTCCATAGCTCTTAGCGTTGCCGGACTTCCGCTGGAGGCCATGGGCCTTGTTCTGGCAATAGACCAGCTTTGCGATATGCCGCGTACTGCAGTCAACTCATTTGGAGATGCTTGCGGGGCCGTCATAATAGCCAAATCAGAGGGCGAAAAGCTAACTATTTCATAAATATAGAAAAAGCCGTCAGTTTTACGTGACGGCTTTTTCAAAACAAAACAACTTATTAAACCTATGAAATTTTATTTGATGCCGGTCCTTACCTAAGGGACTCGGTTAAAACTTCACCGGTGTCCCCAGCAAAGCCTTTGCCAAAGTTGTTACATACGCTTTTTAAATTGTATTATTTAACAAAATGAGTACTAATCGGCGGATTTTATAGACCAATCCGTATTTATATCTTTCTACAAATCACAACGGAATGTTTTCCGGGTCCGATGCCGTCCACCACTCTTTCAATTTTAAGTCCGGCACTCTCAATCAGATGAGTTAAATCCTCCGCGTTGAACATCTTGCTGTTGCCGTTGGCAAGCGCCGTAAAATAGAGACTTATCTGCGTCAGACAAAAAGCCGTTGTCTCAAACTGCTGTCTGTCCCAAATCGTTTCCATTATGTAAAGCCTTGTTTTCTCACTCATTGCATCGGCGGCACGCTTAAGAATGGAAATGACCTGCGCCTCTGAAAAACAATCCAGAAACTGGCTCATCCATATAACATCGTAGCCTGCAGGAAGTTTAAATGATTTATCCAACAGATTGCCGCCAAAGCCGCTGATTCTTTTTTCCCAATCTACGGGTTTGCACTCGCAAGTTCCCCTCTCGCTCACAACCTTATTCCTATTTACGTTCTCTTTTTCACAAACCGCCCGCACGTTTTTCTTCATCATCTCCAACTGCTGAGGAAGATCTACAATTGTCACATTAACAGAAGGATTCTTCTTCACACACTGCAGCGCAAAAAGTCCGGTATTGCCCCCGACATCCAAAAGTTTTTTAACTGAAATCTTTTTGCAGTCCGCATTTGAGTCTCCCTCAAAAATTATATTAAGCGCCTCATCAAAAGAATTATCAGAATAATAATGGTCAAAATCAAACCAACTCTTTTGAACATCCGTCGGGAGCTTGGAAAGCCCCTCATAAATTGTAGGCCAGCTCCCAAAATGCTCTAACCCGGCCGGCTTTTCCTCCTCCAGCGCTTTCTCCAAATTAAACCATCCCTCATAATTCACATCATGATTAAATGCAATATCAATCCTGTTGCGCTCCTCATTCAGCAAAAACCAACCAACCTTAGAGAGAAAATATTTTTTATTATCCCGATAGACCGTACCCGTTGTCAGTGCGGATTCCATCAACACCTTTACGGCATATCTGCTGGATCCAGTCTTTGCGCATATTTCACTTAATGTAAGGCCTTTTGCAGAGTTGCTGTCAGACATTGCCGCACCGCCTGAAGCTTTTGACAGCATCTCAAAGATTCCGCGCTTTAACATAATGTGTGCAACTTCAAAGGTAACAGGCCCGTATGCAATCTCAGCCGCCTTACGCTGCGCATCAATTGCCCTCATTTTTACATCATGCCCGTATGCCCTTTTTAGATTATCCGTGATTTCCATAAGGGCGCAAATTTATAAAAAAAATCACTGCAGGCAGGGTTTTGGAAAACAGTTTGCACCAAAACACAATCAAAGACGTCTTCCGTTATTGGCAAATATGATTATATTTACAACAACAGATTAATACTCACACACCATGTTAACGGACAAACCATACACCTGCAAAAATCTCGCACCTTTCTACCTATACGGAATGTATGAGACTAAAAAATATGCAGTCAGCATCAAAAATCATGAAGAGATTGTAAACGCCTTAACCCTATTTTGCAAAGACAAAAAAATCAAAGGCGGGCAAATCACCGGAATCGGAGCAGTTAAAAGTGCCACCCTCCGCTTCTTCAACCCCTCCACAAAACAATACGTTGACAAAACTTTTAACGAGCAGATGGAACTGGCCAATCTCACCGGCAACATCTCCTTCATGGAAGGCAATGTCTATCTGCACCTTCACGCAATATTCGGCCGAGAAGACTACACCGCAATTGCCGGCCACCTGTTAAAAGCCACCCTCAACG
>DAONEN010000079.1:0-3029 GCA_035403105.1 Candidatus Egerieousia sp.
AATCAACATCATGAAAAATAAAAACTACTTGTTGCCGCACATCTTCCAACGTATCGGATGGTTGTTGTTGGCATGTGTTATTGCTTTCGGAATCTTCACAAGCATCAGAAATTCAGGAAACAACAAAGATTTTACAATCAACGTAAAATATTGGCATTATTCAGGCATGATACTTTCAAAGTCAAACAGCGGATTTACCTGTGAAAAAGAAAATGTAACATTTACACTCATAATAGTATTGGGACTTGCAGCCTTAACTTGCATAGCCCTCTCAAAAGAAAAGACAGAAGATGAAGGAATTGCTCACGTCAGAGAGATTGCCCTTGTCCGCTCGCTTTGGATTACAACGGCCATAAGCGTGCTTGCCGCAATATTAATATATGGAATCCCCTATCTCTACGTTATGTTCTTTTTCCTTTTTGCCTATATGCTAATTTATATAATTGTATTCCGCATCGCGATGGTTAATTTTAACAAAACTTGCCATGAAGAATAGTATTAAAGTAGAGCGCGCAGTATTAAACATCTCACAGCAGGATCTGGCAGACAAAATCAAAGTTAGCCGTCAGACTATCAATGCAATAGAGACGAGCAGATACATTCCGTCCACCGTTCTTGCGTTAAAAATTGCAGCCGTCTTTCATAAAAGCGTAAATGAAATATTCACCTTGGAGAGAAAAGATTAGATAAGGTGAGACGGAGAAAAAAAATTAGGAGAGAGTTCTTTCCGGATGATGCTCAAGAATATTCTTCATCCACTGCTTAGTACTTACGTGTGTATAAATCTCTGTAGTTAATATGCTTTCATGCCCAAGCATATCTTGTACAACGCGCAAATCCGCCCCATTCTCAACAAGGTGAGTAGCAAATGAATGGCGGAACGTATGAGGGTGTATCTCCTTTTTAATTCCAGCCTTTTTTGCCTGCTCTTTAACAATATTAAATACCATTACCCTGCTCATCTTGCCTCCTCGTCTGTTCAAAAAAAGAGTATCCTCCGCCTCTGCAAGATTTGCGGAAGACTTGCTTTTTAGGATAGATTTCTCCGCAACTTTAGAGGCGCGCTTACCCAACGTGCCGCCAAGAGCCTTTGCCTTTTGCAGCACCTCCCATCTTACTGGGATATAATTATTTACAGCATCCTTGGCATAGTCGCCGACAGGAATTAGACGTTGTTTATTTCCTTTACCGATTACACGAATAAAAGAGTCTTTAAAAAACAAATCTGACAGGCGCAAATTAACAAGTTCGCTAACTCTTAATCCGCAAGAATATAGCATCTCCAGAATTGCTCTGTTACGTGTTCCCTCAGGTGCAGACAAATCTACTGAACTCAAAATTTTTTCTACTTCATCTACAGATAAAACCGTCGGGAGCTGCCTTGTAAGTTTTGGAGTATCAATATTTTCACAAGGGTTGCCACTTTCACCATCTTTGCGGCCGGGGTATTCTGAGGAGTGTTCCAAAGCATAAAATTTATAAAAAGATTTGAGAGAACTTATGCAGCGCGCCTGACTTCTTTTTGAGACGCCCTCTTCAAATGTTTTAGATAAATAGTCATCAATAATATTGGAAGAAACCGATGCGGGAGATGATATTCCCTTTTTCCCCAGATACCTGATAAACTTCTTTATGTCAGAACTGTAAGATGCTATGGTATTGGAGGAAAGAGACCTTTCCAGGCGGAGATATGAACAATACTCCTTGAGTATTATTTTAAAGTCTTCTATCATAATTTACTGTTTTCCAGGAGCTTTGGACACCACTTGGAAATAGCGCACTCATCACACATAGGCTTTGCAGATTTACACACATACCTGCCGTGAAGTATTAGCCAATGATGCGCCTTGGCCCTCTTGTCAACCGGAATCATTTTTTCCAAATCTTCCTCCACCTCAAGCGGCGTCGCCCCTTTAGAAAAACCGATTCTGTGTGCTACTCTAAACACATGAGTATCAACAGCTATTACGGGCTTATTAAAACATATAGAAGCAACAACATTAGCCGTTTTCCTCCCTACTCCCGGAAGTTTTTCCAGCTGCTCAATCTCCTCCGGCACCTTTCCGTCAAAATCACTCACAAGCATTTTTGCCATTCCGGAAAGATGAGCCGCTTTGCTGTTTGGAAAGGAGACAGATCTTATAAACTTATAAATATCTTTCTCTGAAGCTTTTGCAAGGGACCCTGCATTAGGATATTTTGACAACAATTCAGGGACAACCATATTTACCCTTTTGTCCGTACACTGCGCAGATAAGATAACCGCTACTATGAGTTCAAAAGGATTTGTAAACTTGAGTTCGCTCTTTGGTTCGGGTCCATATTTGTCAAACCACTCAAGAATTTTTTTTTGACTATCAGTTATCTTCCGTTTCATAATCATCCGGCATATCGTCGGTTACCCCTTTCAACTTGTCCTGTTCAGCATCATTGTTGGTCATTTCCGTACAAACTCCATTTGCGCAAAGCATAATTCTTGCGGGATATCTGTCTATTAAAGACCTGTTATGCGTAATCATCAGAATAGCAGGTGAATACTGGCTATGAATCCTAAACAGAGCATCCATAATTCCGTTTGCAGTCTCCGCATCCAAATTTCCGGTTGGCTCATCGGCCAAAATGACAGAAGGAGAATTCAGAATAGCCCGCGCAATTGCAACTCGCTGTTGCTCACCCCCTGAGAGCTGATGAGGCATCTTATGTGCCTTGGTTTCCATTCCAACTATCTTAAGGACCTCATTGCATCTGTCCTGCATTTTCTGCTCATCATCCCATTCTGTGGAGCGAAGCACAAACATTAGATTATCCATAACAGTCTGATCCATAAGCAGCTGAAAGTCCTGAAAAACAACGCCCAATTTCCTTCTCAAAAATGGAATCTGATTTTTCCTTATGGTCCTCAAGTCAAAATCGCCAACTCTCCCGTCACCGCTAATTAGCGGAAGTTCAGCAGTTAATGTTCTGATAATAGAACTTTTACCGCTACCTACCTTACCTATGAGGTAAACAAATTCCCCCCTTTTGACTTT
>DAONEN010000080.1:0-2980 GCA_035403105.1 Candidatus Egerieousia sp.
GTTGTTGCCGTGATTTGTCCAAGTAAAGTAGTAGGAGCCATCTGACCGCCTGTCATTCCATAAATTGCATTATTGATAAAGATTACAATAATGTTTTCACCTCTGTTGCATGCGTGAATAATTTCAGCAGCACCAATGGAGGCTAAATCTCCATCTCCCTGATATGTAAATACATACTTCTCCGGGTTCAATCTTTTAATAGCGGTTGCCAGCGCAGGAGCTCTTCCGTGAGCTGCCTCAGCCCAGTCAATATCAATATAGTTGTAAGCAAATACTGCACAGCCGACAGGGGATACGCCAATGGTTTTATCCTGTATTCCCATATCTTCTATAACCTCTGCAATTAACTTATGTACAATGCCGTGAGGGCATCCCGGACAGTAGTGCATAATATTATCTGTAAGAACCGGGGTTTTTCCATAAACCTTGTTCTCCGGTTTAATCATATCCTTTATTTCCATAACATTCATTATTTAAAAAGTTACTTCTTAATTACTTTTTCCAGATTGTCCACAATCTCTTCCGGATTAGGAACCATTCCTCCCATTCTTCCATAGAAGTAGACAGGCTTTCTGCCGTTGACAATCAGACGAATATCTTCTATCATTTGTCCGGCGCTAAGCTCAACTGAAATTATATCTTTCATCTGAGGAACCAGGGCATCTAATTGCTTCTCAGGAAAAGGCCACAAGGTGATTGGCCTCATCAAACCAAGTTTAATCCCTCTCTCTCTTGCAAGCTCTACTGCATTCTCTCCAATTCTGCTCAATGAACCAAAGGCCACAAGTAAATGCTCGGCATCTTCTGTCCTATACGTGGTGCATAAAGATTCTTTAGCTTCAATCTCTCTGTATTTCTTTTGCAGTTTTATGTTAAATGCCTCTTGAACAGGTGATTCCAATGACAATGAAGTCATAATGTGTCGCTCTCTGTTTTTCTTTCCAAGAAGAGACCATCCGCATCTTTGCTGAAGTTCTGCATCTGTCATTCTAGGTTTGATTGGACGAAATTCTATTTTTTCCATCATTTGTCCTACAACTCCGTCTGCAAGAATGCAAGCAGGATTCCTGTATTTTATTGCAAGTTCAAAAGCCTGATCTACATAATCGTACATATCCTGAACAGAAGCCGGTGCAAGAACTATCAAATGATAATCTCCGTGTCCGCCCCCCTTTACCGCCTGAAAATAATCAGACTGGCTCGGCTGTATTGTACCAAGACCCGGACCGCCTCTCATTACGTTTACAATAAGACAAGGTAGCTCTGTACCAGCAAGATAGCTAAGTCCCTCGCACATTAAGCTAAAGCCGGGGCTGCTGGTTGATGTCATAGATTTTTTACCGGTGCAAGCGCCGCCGTAAACCATGTTAATAGATGCAACTTCACTTTCTGCTTGAAGTACAACCATTCCCGTGGTTTCCCAAGGTTTTTGTTCCATAAGTGTTTCCATCACTTCGCTCTGCGGAGTGATAGGATATCCAAAGTAACCGTCAACGCCGCTTCTAATTGCGCCATAGGCGATTGCCTCGTTTCCTTTCATTAGTATTTTCTCTGCCATAATTAAATTGTTTTTCGGTTAATGTTTAAATTTTGACTCTGTAAACCGTGATAACAGAGTCCGGACACATTGTTGCACAATTTGTGCAACCAACACAAGTGTCGGGATTCACTAGTGTTACAAAGTGATAGCCTCTCCCGTTCACTTCCTTAGCAAGTTCAATTGACTTGGTAGGGCAGTTGGCCACGCAAAGCCCGCATCCCTTGCAGCGTTCTTTGTCAGCCACTATAGTACCTTTCATTGCCATATAAATTATTATTTAATTGTTAATGTATTTATTGTATCTATTATATATATGCTTGTTAATCAGCGTATCCCGCATAATGTCCAAAGCCCTTTGCAATGCCTCTGAGCACGTAGTGCCACCTGATTATTATTCCTATTATGCAAATTATTCCAATTATCACCAGCCCCTTGTATGAAGGGTCAAGATTCTTCCACCAATTGCCAATCCTTGTCTCTTCAAATTTTTTCATTTTAGTCAGATGTTTTTTCTATTCTTATTTTAACATCAATAGCGGTTAATCTCCTCTCATTACCAATAAGGGGGTTCAGGTCCATTTCAACAATCTCCGGTGCAACCATGCAAAGTGCTGATACCCTTCTTATTGTTTCATTGAACATTATTTCATTTACTCCCTCCTGTCCTCTGTATCCGCTAATGATTGGATATCCCTTAAGTGAATGGATCATCTTATTTGCCTCATTCTCAGACACCGGCGCAAGAGCAGATCTAACGTCTTTTATTACTTCAACAAAAATTCCTCCAAGTCCGCACATTACCATCGGTCCAAAATTTTTCTCTCTTTTCACCCCTATAAAAACTTCAATACCTTCCAGCATCGGCTGAATCAAAACTCCGCTAACACCTTCAATATTAGTCATCCTCTCAAATTCAGTTTTAAGAGTATGTTCATCTGAAATGTTAAGAGAAACCCCATCTATATCTATTTTGTTAATTGGGCCTATAACTTTCATTGCAATCGGATATCCTATTTCAATAGCTGCTTTTACAGCCTCGTTTGCCGTAAGAGCAATTTCCTGTTTTGTCCTGTTTATTCCGCTTGCATCCATAAGTTCCTGCACCATAAACGGAGGCATCCATCCGTCGGGACTTTTCTTTATGATGTCTCTAATCATCTGCTTATCAATAGCGGGAGAAGAGCTGTCTGCAAATACTCGTGGTGCGTTCAACACGTCGGCCAATGCTTTTCCAAAGACAACCTCATCTGTAAATGTAATTCCGCCTTTATTGTGATACTCTTTAATGTAAGCCTCTGAATGAGACGTAGACGGAAATACAGGATATATTGGTTTTGGAGTGGCCTTTATCTTTCTGAAAAGTACATTATAAATTTCCGCGGAATCGCTCAACCCGGGACAGCCAAAAATTACCGCTGTAGCATCTATCTGAGGATCAGT
>DAONEN010000081.1:0-2890 GCA_035403105.1 Candidatus Egerieousia sp.
TTTTACCGCTACCTACCTTACCTATGAGGTAAACAAATTCCCCCCTTTTGACTTTTAAGTTTACCCCTTGCAATATTAGATTGCCATCATTATAAATATCGGCGTTCTCCAACTCTACAAGGGGAAGAGCACGTCCCGTCATAAAACCATTTTCATCTATCTGTGGCATAATTTTCTCAGCAGTTTTTCTATTAATAAATAGTGAATAAAATAACATCGGCAAATTTAAGAATTTTACCTTTGATTCATAATTTTGAAAGAGTTATGAAGTTAGGGTTGATTTGCAAATGTAACAATTTGATTATGAAGAAGATATTATTGATATTATCACTGATTGCGCTGTTTTGCGTTAATCCGTCGGGAGCTCAAAATACAATACAAACCTCCGGCTCATCCCATATGTCTTCCGGGATGGAGCTATACAAAAATAAAATGTATCAAAGCGCCCTTAATGAATTTGACAAAGTTTTATCTCAAAATGGAGAGAAAAATTTAGGCAACACACAAGCGGAAAAAGCAGCGGGATACAAAGTGCTATGTCAAATTTTATTAAAGCAACCTAATCCGGAAGGCATTGTACAAACCTATGAATCATATTATCCCGCATCGCCGCTTCTTCCGCAGATAAAATTCAGGCTTGCAGTTGCAGAATTTGACTCGGACAGATATTCAGATGCCATGAAAATTCTGGGCAATATGGATGCATCCATTCTGGAGAAGGAAGACAGAGATGAATTCTATTTCCGCAAAGGATATTGCCAGATGAGAACCGGCGCATATACAGAAGCCAGACAAACTTTCACATACATTATAAGTTCTTCTGAAAAAGGAACATACATTGCTCCGTCACATTACTATCTTGGTTATATAGACTACATTAACAAGGAGTTTAACAGAGCAATACTTTCTTTTGAGAAATCTAAATCTGATCCGCGTTTTACCATCCTCAGCAAATTTCACATACTGGACAGCAAGTTTATGTTAAAGGATTACAATTACGTAATCAACAACGGCCCTGAGTTGTATAATGTGATTGACCAAACTTATAAGCCAAAAGTAGCAAGAGTAATTTCTGAATCTTATTATGCAACCGGAGATGCCCAGAATGCAAGGAAGTTTTTCAACATGTATTCCTCAGTCGGAGGAGCATCATCTCGTTCTGATAATTTCTACGCCGGAATGATTGCCTACACTTTGAAAGATTATGATTCATCTATAACTAGATTCAACAGAGTGAAGGATGTAGACGATTCTCTTGGACAAAGTGCAAACTACCATATTGGGCAATGTTATGTCCAGCTAAAAAATAAACCGGAAGCTGAAGAGGCATTCCGCAACGCAGCATTTATGCATTATGACAAAGCAATAGAAGAGGACGCCTATTTCAACTATGCAAAGCTGGACTTTGACTTAACGGGAGAGACCTCTAGCTTTAATGAATATCTTAAGAAATACATTGTTACAGAGAGCAAAAAAGATGAGATCTACGGCTATATAGCAACCGGAGCATTAACAAAAAAGGATTATGATCAAGCAATAAAATCTCTATCAGAAATTAAAAAACCAACGGAGACAGATATTATAAATCTTAAAAAGGCAAATTTCTTTAAGGGGACAAAATTGTTGGATGAAGGCTCGTACTCAGCTGCATGTGAATATCTTGCAAAAGCAAGTGAAAATGAAGGATATAATCCTGCTCTCACAAATCTTGCTAGATTTTGGCAGGCAGAATGTTATTTCCGACAGGATAAGTTTGAAGAATCTCAGAAAATTTTGAGCGACCTGCAGAAGAATCTGCGCTTTAAACAGAGCGCAGAATATCCGGAGTCTTATTTCAACAATGGATATAACTATTTCAAACTAAAGGATTTGACAAATGCAAAAACCGCTTTTGAGACATATCTTAATTTTCCGCAAGACAAGCGCGCATACACAATCGATGCAAAAACCCGCCTTGCTGATTGTTACTTCATGGAACGCAACTTTAGCAAAGCTGCAGAACTGTATGAAAAAATTGGAGAGGAAACAAACTACAAAGATTTATACGCGCCAATGCAGGGCGCCATTGCCCGCGGCTTTATGTCCGACAACGCAAAAAAGATTTCAGAGTTAAAAAACATTACTTCTGCACCACACAGAGATTCACCACTTTACACTGAGGCTTTATATGAGCTGGGCCGCGCCCAGGTGCAGAATTCAAATGACAAAGATGCGGTTGAGACATTTAATAAACTTATCAATAATCCTCCCGACAGCATATATTATTGCAAAGCTCTTTTGGAGATAGGCATGATAAACACCAACGGGCATTACTATGATGCGGCAATAAATTACTATAAGGAAATCATTGATAAACAGCCAAGCAGCCAGGAAGCACAGACTGCACTAAATGCTTTGGAGAACATTTACCAGAATCAAAACCGTTCAGAAGAATTTCTTGAATACGTGCAAAGCAGCGGCGCCGCTACCGCTAAAACACCAGCAGAAAAAGAGATGCTGATATTTAATTCCGCAGAACAAATTTATATGAGCGGAAAATATGACGCTGCAATTAATGCCCTTACTTCATTCACCGACAGATACCAATCCGGAGCAAAGTATTCACAGGCAATATTCTATCTTGCAGAGAGTTACAGAAATACGGACAATATAGAAAAAGCAATTGAATGTTATCATAAAGTTATGGAGGGAGGAGAAGGAGCATTTACGGAATCTGCAACTAAATATTACTCTGACCTAAGCTACAAATTGGAAAAATATCCAGATGCAATAAGAGGATATGAGACATTAGAAAAAATAGCCAATTTCCAAGAGAATAAAAGAGAAGCTGTTATAGGTCAGATGCGCTCATACTTCTGCAACAAAGAGTATAAAACTGCGTCATTAAGAG
>DAONEN010000082.1:0-2887 GCA_035403105.1 Candidatus Egerieousia sp.
GGCCGAGAAGACTACACCGCAATTGCCGGCCACCTGTTAAAAGCCACCCTCAACGGCGCCGGAGAATTCATTGTCACCAACTACTCCCTCACCCTTCCGCGCGTGAAAGACGTGCAGCTGGGACTGAATGTTTTTGATTTCTAACTAGTTATAATCTCGACAGATAATTTTAGAGTAAAAACAAGGCAAAAAAACAACAGGCAATAATGCCTGTTGTTTTTTTCCTTTGTTATCTTAATTCAGATAAGTATGCTCCGAGAAGTCTCATACTCAATCATTTACAAAATAAGGATTCTCTATAAATCCTTATTTTGAAACCATCTGATTATCAGAGCGTTCAGAGGCTAGTTCGCAAAACCATGGCAAACCGCAACCAGCCGCTGATTACTTTTTCTTGAACAACTTTTCGTCTGAGCCGGAAAGGTTCTTGATTTTGCCGTTATGATAATGGATTGTAAATCTGCCTAGTACAAGCATAGTAGAATTGTTCTTAAAGACCAGGATTTTCTCCGGATGTGTTTGCGCGTCTTTAAGAATGTCCGGATTTTCCTTTATGTATTTTCCTATCGGGAATGAGAAAAGGATTTTGTCTCCCTCTTCTGAGCGGACTTTTATTGAATCTTTATTGTAGATGACTTTTATATCTTGCTGAACCATAACCGAATAATCTCCAAGGTCAATATTTGTACCCTTCCAATCATAAGTCTGACCGACAGTTTTATCTTCTGATGGCTCATAATTAAATTTGCCATATTTTTGCTCCATGACTTTTGTACCAAGCGCCCAATTAAGATAATCATAGATATTCCCCACCTCTTGATACTCCTTTATAAGTTTTGGATTATTGGAGATTTTTGCAGCATCTATATCATCTGTAATCTTATGAGTAGCAGGATCTAACAGATGAAACTGGGACAGCTTCTGCTCAAATCTCTTTGTCTGTGAACAAATTCCTATGCTGCTTGCGGATACTCCGGGAATGTACGTAAAAACAGCAATAGCGCACAACGCAATCAACAGCATTGCACGGAATCTTTTTGTCTTTTCCATTGCAAGCATCAGCACAAACAGCGTCATGAGCACACCTATAATAACCAAATACACACGTCCTTGCGTAAATCCGTATTGAGCAATTCTGTGAAATGTTCCAATCCAATACAGAACCAACGGCGGAATTGCAATCCATGTAAAATTCTTGTAAAACCAATCATAATAGCGCTTTGGAAGAACATACTGAAGCACAATCCCAATCAAAGTCACCGCCACAAACGCGCTTACCATATAGGCAATATCACCTTTTGGCAGACTCCATTTGCAAACTATCGTGATAAAATAAATAAACAACAAAGCGGTGTAAATTAGGATAGTAGGAGACATTATAAAATTGATGATAATGCGCAGCACATTGCTAATTTTTATTTTCTTCCCGACAGTTTTTTCTTCTGCAGAATTCACTTCTTCTTTACTCTTATCCGCTTCCTTATCCGCTTCCGCGGTTTCCTCCCCTGCCATCTCCGCAGAGCGTTTGCTCATGAAGTTGCAGAACAACAGCGGCGCAACAACAAGACCCACAAAAGAGGCGCAGTTGGCAAAAATCTTATTGGTCACATCAGTGTTAATATCAAAAATGTAACTAACAGAATAAACTATGACAGCAAAAGCAGCAATAATAATTCCTCCTATCAGCACTGTAAAGAAGCCCTGAATAGTCAGATTCACAGCCTTATGCACAAACCGCTCATTACTCCAGTTGAAGCTGCCCAAATCCAAATACAACAACAACAATGAAAGAAGATAAGTAACAGCCAAATATCCGGCGGCAGAATCAATAAAGTTATCAAGCTTTATAAAAAGCAGCGGAATGAAAAAGAAATATGATGCTATATAAATGATTTTCCAAGCAGAGATACATGTGCACGAGCAAGTGTCGGTGGAGGTTGATGCAGATGCTGACGTTGATTTAGAAGCGCAAACATACCCTTTATCATCAGATTCAGAAGGGGGCACTCCCGGTCTACAACCCTGCTGTCTGTAAATCAGAACTTTATGCAATGTGTAAATTACAACTAGCAGAGAAAAAGAGAGAGCCGCAACATTGTAAACATGAGTGCAAAACATCTTAGCGGCATCAGACACTTTTTCACCGCCCGTACCACCTATTACACTCGCAACCAGCATCAGCACAAACATAGTTGCGCCAAATGCAAACTCTACAGGAAACTGCCTAATAATCTTAACAGTCTCTTGCCAAAAAGATTTAAGCTTATTCATAACCTTATGATTTAATTATGGTACTAACTATATGATATTAACCTATGATGCTAATCTATGGTGCCAATCTATGGTGCCAACCTATGATGCCAACCTATGGTGCCAACCTATGATGCTAACCTATGATTTTCAACTGTATTTACCCTAACAGTTATGAGTAATATCAAATTGCAAGCCAAAACTGCACGCTCGTTGCATTTGAATGCAGAGCAATCCGCAGTCACCTTACGGCCTTACTGGCGACGCTCCATTGCAAAGTTGCAGTTATGTCTTGCTCTGCAGCCATAAGGGTATAAGCGCTATCAAGAGCATAACATGGCTTTGCAATGAAGCATCACAAATACCCAGAGTGTACTCCTGTGCATTCTAGAATAGGACGCTAAAAGTGTACACACGGGTAGCATTGTGTATCAGCACGTTACAAAAGATCTCAATTTTAAATCAGAGATGTTTTGTAACTATCTGGTTATCAGTATCACCCCAGGGTACACCAGATCAGAGAGTTACAAAGATGCTTTACATGGTCTCTGCGCTTGCGCTCGTGGGCGGGCATTCGGCCTTGGAGACCTCAGATCGATTGAAGATAATCCTAGAAAAACACACCATTGGTGTAACC
>DAONEN010000083.1:0-2758 GCA_035403105.1 Candidatus Egerieousia sp.
TGCGCGCTTTGCAATTTTTGGATTCAAGTCAAGCTCGGAAGCCATTGTTGCACAGATGTTTGCAACCTCACGTGAGTGCTGCAGCAAATTTTGTCCATAGGATGAACGATATTTCATCCTTCCAATCAGCTTCACAAGTTCTATGTTAAGCCCGTGAATACCAAGGTCTATGCAAGTCCTCTTTCCTGTCTCCAGAATTTCATCTTCTAATTGTTTCTGAACCTTTACAACAACTTCTTCAATCCTCGCAGGGTGGATCCTGCCGTCTGCAACAAGCTGATGTAGAGCAAGTCTTGCAACTTCTCTTCTTACAGGGTCAAATGCGGAAAGAAGAATTGCCTCTGGGGTGTCATCTACAACTATTTCAACTCCTGTGGCAGCCTCAAGTGCACGAATATTTCTTCCCTCGCGTCCGATAATTCTTCCCTTTATTTCATCATTATCAATATTGAAAACTGTAACTGCATTCTCAATTGCAGTCTCCGGTGCCGTACGCTGAATCGTGTTGATTACTATGCGTTTTGCCTCTTTGGAAGCATTCAACCTTGCCTCATCCATTACATCATTGATGTAAGATTGAGCTTCAGTCTTTGCCTCCGCTTTCATAGACTCGACAAGCTGTTTTTTTGCCTCTTCCGCTGAAAGTCCTGCAATATTTTCCAGTTTGATAATTTCTTGTTGCCTCATCTTTTCAAACTCTTCATTCTTTTTGGCAACAACATCTGTCTGATTTTTCAGATTATTCCTAATGGCCTCTATGTCTCTCTCTTTGCGAGAAAGTTCACTAGCCTGCTGACAAATCTGATTCTCCTTAAGTTTGATTTTATTTTCAGTCTCTTTTAGAGCATTATTCTTAGAATTGATATACTGCTCATGTTCTGATTTTAGTTGAAGAAATTTTTCTTTAGCCTGAAAAATTTTCTCTTTTTTTATGTTTTCACCCTCTACCTCAGCGTCGGCAAGCATTTTAGTTTTTTTGCTCTTAAGAATGATAGGTCTTATTAAGATGTAGCTGACAAGAAATCCTATTAAAGCTGCTCCAACAAGCAAAATGGTGAGCGTTAAGACGTCAATTTGTTCCATGTATATATATATTATTTAGTTGCGACTTACGCCACAAAACAATACATTGCAGAATGCACCAGAGAAAATGAGCAAAGAAAAAAAGCCGTCAAGCAAAGCTGTTTTATGAAAAATCTTAATAATTTTAAGATTTGAGCTCCGGTTAAGACTTTGACTTCCAACGTCCCGCAAGCGGAATCCCCCTAAGGGTAACCTAGGCCCGTCATTGTCTGCCGAGTGGCTCGGTAACATTAAATAACTGTTGATTTTCGCAAAGAGCAGAGCCTGACGGCAACTTACTAATTCTTTCCTATGTAAGACTCCAATTGAGAGTTCATCTCCTTAAGTGCGTAAAGCGTCTCATCTGATTCGCTTCCTTTCCTTAAAAGTTCCATGACAACTTTGATGAGTACAACTATAAGACTATCAGCCCTGTAGTTAATATCAGTTACATTACTCTCTTTTTTATGAGTCTTTCGGAAAGCATTTATTTCATCGTTAATAAGCTTCTCAGCTTTTATCCACAAATCCACCTCGCTTTGAGCTACGTTATAACCAAATTGTCTTCCATCGACAGTAATACTTACGTATGTCTTATTTTTGGTTAATGCCATGTCTCTTAATCATTTAACAGTGAGATGCATTTATCAATTTCCTTGATAATCTTTCCAATTCTGGCTTTTGCCTGCTTATCTCCTCCGGAGGTATTCAGGAAAGCCTGTTCAAGCTCTAAGTGCTCTAATTTTTTCTCTTGTTCTGCAATTTTGTTTTTAGCGTTTAGTAATTCCTTCTTTGTGCGGTTAAGGTCAGCGAGATACGAATCTCTGTTGACGGCTGCATCCTCGTATTTTGTAATAAGCCTAGCTATCAGCTTTTGCAGAGTTTCAATCGCCTTGTAAGTGTCGTTTCTCATAGCCTTCCTTTACCGCAAGCAAAGTTAGGAAAAATTTTAACGCGCAGAACTACACTTTGTTAATAATCTTTACTTTCTCCATTCCAGCCTTAACAGCCTGCTCGTTCATAGGGAGCATTTTGTGGCTTCTTTCTGGAAGGGAATGTTTAAGACCAAGCATAACATTGTCCAGAGTAACAATGGGTTTCATCTTTAGAAAAGCACCTAAAACCAACATGTTAAACAATTTTGTGTTGCCCATTTTTGCGCTCTCGTCCGCCGCTTCAATTGAGCAGACAGTAATATCTTTTCTGACCGGAAGCCTTGTTATTCCATTAGGATCATACAGTAAAAGTCCGCCCGGCTTAACAGTCGGTTCAAACTTATCCATTGATTGCTGGTTAAGGATAATTGCATTATCATACTTGCTCAAGATAGGGGAGCTGATTTTCTTATCGCTCAAAATAACTGTTACATTAGCAGTTCCGCCTCTCATCTCAGGTCCGTATGAAGGCATCCATGTAACCTCCATGTCCTGCATAATACCGGAGTATGCTAGAATTTTGCCCATTGACAGAACACCTTGTCCGCCAAATCCTGCTATAATTAATTCTTCTTTCATAATAATTTCATTTTGATTCACGACAGTTTCTGTCGTGATTATTATACATTTTTCAAATCACCAAGAGGATAGAATGGAAACATATTTTCTTCCATCCATGCAACGGATTTAACCGGTGATAGTTTCCAGTTTGAATTACAAGTACTTACAACCTCAACAAATGAAGCTCCTTTCTTTGCGGC
>DAONEN010000084.1:0-2471 GCA_035403105.1 Candidatus Egerieousia sp.
TATGGGCAGGTCTTCTAATTCAGTTCTTTGGAGTGCTGCCAAGTTTAGTGTACGGTATTGGAAGAGAGAATCCTTGGAGACATATGAACAAAATGTCAACCGCCATACTTACCGCATTTACAACGTGCTCATCAGGCGCGGCGCTCCCGATTTCTATAAGAGACACACAAGAAAAATGCGGAGTCTCAAAGAAAATTGCAAGTTTTGTACTGCCGCTTGGAGCAACGGTTAACATGAACGGAACTGCTCTATATGAAGGCGTTACCGTATTGTTTATTGCGCAGGTATACGGGGTGGATTTAAGCATAGCCCAACAGATTATCATAATAGGAACCGTGCTGCTCTCTGCAATTGGCGCCGCCGGAATTCCGATGGCCGGGTTTGTAATGCTCTCCATAGCTCTTAGCGTTGCCGGACTTCCGCTGGAGGCCATGGGCCTTGTTCTGGCAATAGACCAGCTTTGCGATATGCCGCGTACTGCAGTCAACTCATTTGGAGATGCTTGCGGGGCCGTCATAATAGCCAAATCAGAGGGCGAAAAGCTAACTATTTCATAAATATAGAAAAAGCCGTCAGTTTTACGTGACGGCTTTTTCAAAACAAAACAACTTATTAAACCTATGAAATTTTATTTGATGCCGGTCCTTACCTAAGGGACTCAGTTAAAATTTCACCAAAGCCATAGCAAAGCCTTTGCCAAAGTTGCTTTATGTACTTTTTTAATTGTATTTTTTAACAAAAATGGATACGAAGCGGCGGATTTCATAGACCAATCCGTTTTATATCTTTTTACAAATCACAATGGAATGTTTTCCGGGTCCGATGCCGTCCACCACTTTTTCAATTTTAAGCCCGGCGCTTTCAATAAGACGAGTTAAATCCTCTGCGTTGAACATTTTGCTGTTGCCGTTGGCAAGCGCTGTAAAATAGAGACTTATCTGCGTCAGACAAAAAGCTGTTGTCTCAAACTGCTGTCTGTCCCAAATAGTTTCCATTATGTAAAGTCTTGTTTTTTTACTCATTGCAGCGGCCGCACGCTTAAGAATAGAAATTACCTGCTCCTCAGAAAAGCAATCCAGGAACTGACTCATCCATATAACGTCATAGCCTTTAGGGAGTTTGAACGATTCGTCCAAAAGATTCCCTCCAAAACCATCAATTCTTTTCTCCCAATCTACAACTTTGCAATCTACAGCTCCATGCCCACACACAACCTTGCGTCTTGTAGCGTTCTCTTTGTCGCTCTCCGCCTTCACGTTTTTCCTCATCATTTCCAGCTGCTGCGGAAGATCCACAATTGTCACATTTACAGCGAGATTCTTCTTCACGCACTGCAACGCAAAAAGCCCAGTGTTGCCGCCAACATCCAAAAGTTTTTTAACAGAAGTCTTTTTGCCGTCTGCATTTGGGCCGCCTTCAAAAATTATATCAAGCGCCTCATCAAAAGAATTATCAGAATAATAATGGTCAAAATCAAACCAACTCTTTTGAACATCCGTCGGGAGCTTAGAAAGCCCCTCATAAATTGTAGGCCAATTCCCAAAATGCTTTAAACCGGCCGGTTTCTCCTCAACCAGCGCTTTCTCCAAATTAAACAATCCCTCATAATTCACATTATGATTAAATGCAATATCAATCCTGTTGCGCTCCTCATTCAACAAAAACCATCCAACCTTAGAGAGAAAATATTTTTTATTATCCCGATAGACCGTACCCGTTGTTAATGCGGACTCCATCAGCACCTTTGCGGCATATCTGCTGGATCCTGTCTTTTCACATATCTCGCTTAATGTAAGGCCTTTTGCAGAGTTGCCATTAGACATTGCAGCCTCACCGCCTGAAGCTTTTGACAGCATCTCAAAAATACCGTGCTTTAACATAATGTGTGCAACTTCAAAGGTAACAGGCCCATACGCAATTTCCGCCGCCTTGCGCTGCGCATCAATTGCTCTCATTTTTACATCATGCCCGTATGCTTGTCTTAGATTATCTGTGATTTCCATAAGGGCGCAAATTTATAAAAAAAATCACTCCAAGACAGAACGGCCACAGACCATGCAGCAAATTCTTACCTTTGCAAAAATCACACACCATGTTAACAGACAAACCATACGCCTGCAAAAATCTCTCTCCCTTCTACTTATACGGAATGTATGAGACAAAAAGATATGCGGTAAGCATCAAAAATCATGAAGAGATTGTAAACGCCTTAACACTGTTTTGCAAAGACAAAAAAATCAAAGGCGGGCAAATCATTGGACTTGGGGCAGTTAAAAGCGCCACGCTCCGCTTCTTCAACCCCTCCTCAAAACAGTACGTAGACAAAACCTTTGACGAGCAAATGGAGATTGCAAATCTCACCGGCAACATCTCCCTTATGGATGGAGATGTCTATCTGCACATTCACGCCACCTTTGGCCGAGAAGACTACACCGCAATTGCCGGCCACCTGTTAAAAGCCACCCTCAACG
>DAONEN010000085.1:0-2293 GCA_035403105.1 Candidatus Egerieousia sp.
ATGAAAGAAATTTTCCGCAAGTATTCTCCTGAAATTGTATTTCACCTTGCAGCTCAGCCGCTTGTAAGATTGAGCTATGAAATCCCTGTTGAAACTTACATGACCAATGTGATGGGTACCATTAACATAATGGAGGCAATCAGGGCAACTGACAGCGTGAGAGTTGGGGTGATGATCACTACGGACAAATGTTATGAAAACAAGGAGCAGTCAATAGGTTATAAAGAGACTGACCCTCTTGGAGGCTATGACCCTTATTCATCCAGCAAAGGTGCGGCAGAGATTGCAATCTCCAGCTGGAGGAGAAGTTTCTTTAATCCCGATAGTTATCATGTTCATCATAAGAGTATTGCAAGTGTGAGAGCCGGCAATGTAATTGGCGGAGGCGATTGGGCAAAGGATAGGATAATTCCGGATTGTATCAGAGCGATTGAGAATAATAAGGTTATAGAGATACGGTCCCCAAAAGCTATAAGACCTTGGCAGCATGTTCTTGAGCCGCTTTCCGGATATATGCTGCTGGCAAAAAAGATGTGTGAAGAGCCTAAGGCATATTGCGGTGCATTTAATTTTGGCCCTGAGAATCATGGCGTTGCAACTGTATGGGATGTGGCGTCCAAAGTGGTTGAAAACTACGGAAAAGGAGGGCTTAAAGATGCCTCTGTGCCGGGCGCATTGCATGAGGCAAACATGCTTATGCTGGACATCACTAAGGCAAAGAGACAACTTGGATGGTCTCCCAGATGGAGCTTAAATGAGTGCGTAAAAGCAACTGCAGAGTGGTATAAAAACTATCGTGAAGAAAATGTTTATGAACTATGTTTAAGGCAGATAGAAGATTTCTCCAGTTGTAAATAAATTGAGGATATGAACATTATAAAGACTTCTTTTGACGGATTGTTTATTTTGGAAACGGTTAATTTCCAAGATAATAGGGGAGGATTCCAAAAACTCTTTAATGCGGAATTCTTTTCGCAGAATGGGCTTGATGCAGATTTTAAGGAGATATATTACTCTGTATCTCAGAAAAATGTGATAAGAGGAATGCATTTCCAAACACCTCCCGCTGACCATGTTAAATTAGTTTGGGTGAGCCGGGGGCATATTAAGGATGTGTGTGTGGATATAAGAAAAAAATCTGCAACGTATGGACAATGTTTCTCAGTTGAGCTGGATAATCAGACGGGCAGATATCTCTATATACCAAGAGGTTTTGCGCATGGTTTCTTGTCTATGGAGGCCGGAAGCATTGTAAATTACGCGCAGACTTCTTGCTATTCCCCTGCTCACGACAGCGGTATTTCTCAGAGATCTATTGGATTTGAGTGGGGAATAGAGAACCCAATTGTCTCCGGGAGAGATTTGACTTTTGAGGATTTGGAGATGTTTAAATCTCCGTTTTAACGCATATTTAAAGTATATTTGCGTGAACACTGATAACTAAATCTAAGCTAACTATGAAAGCAGTAATTCTTGCAGGCGGTTTTGGAACAAGATTGAGTGAGGTTACAAATGTAATCCCAAAACCGATGGCTGAAATTGGCGGTAAGCCAATCATCTGGCATATCATGAAAATTTACAGCCATTACGGAATTAATGATTTTGTAATTTGCTGCGGATATAAGCAATATGTCATAAAAGAGTACTTTGCAAACTATTTCCGTCATAACTGCGATATGACTGTTAATCTGGCGGATAACAGTGTTGAGATTCTGGATAATCATTCTGAAAGTTGGAGAGTGACAATGGTTGATACTGGTGTGAACACAATGACCGGAGGACGTGTTAAAAAAATTCAGAAGTACATTGGAGGCGAGCAATTTCTTCTTACTTACGGTGACGGCGTAGGAGATATAGATATTAAAAAGACAATAGAAGAACACAATAAGAGCGGCAAATACCTGTCGCTTACTGCATACCAGCCAGCGGGCAGATTGGGCGTTTTGGATATTGAAGATAACGGAAACGTGCAGAGTTTTATGGAGAAACCTGCTGCTTCCGGTACATGGATAAATGCCGGATTCTTTGTATGTGAACCGCAGGTGTTCAACTATTTACAAGGAGACAGTGAAATGTTTGAGAGAGAACCAATGCAAAGGATAGTGGCGGAGCATCAGATGCATGCATATAAGCACAGCGGTTTTTGGAAACCGATGGATACCTTAAGGGACAATAATGAGCTGAATAATATGTGGGATGAGGGGAAAGCACCATGGAAAATTTGGTAACATGGAGAGAAAAATTCTCATAACCGGCGCAACAGGTTTTGTTGGTAAAACATTGATTCCTTATT
>DAONEN010000086.1:0-2180 GCA_035403105.1 Candidatus Egerieousia sp.
TATAGCGGAACATTTTTTATTGAGTCCACCATCTTGTAAATATTGCTCTCTTTTGCGGTCAAAGCATAAGGCCTCACCTTATCCCAGTAAGACTCATCATTGTTTAAAACGTTTCCGTTAACAATCACGCTTGTATTTACTTTTGCCACATTATCAGGCAGTTGCATGTCAAAACGTGGCCGCAGGTAATCAACCTGCCTGCGCCCCAAAAATGAAATCATCTTGGAGGAATCCCGGAGCGTGACGGAGAAATCTGCATACATTTTATCCTGCTTATAGAACCAAACCGAATCTGCAGGGCTCCCGACAGATTTGTTCCCACCTGTATTGCCACCGGCAACTCTCTCATTCTCAACATCAATAACCAAATCTCTAATCCAATTGACATTGGAGCCTTTCTTAAGTTTTGCGTGTATTTCTTTTAACGCAAAATCTTGAGCATCAATGGACATCTCTCCGTCAAACACGGGAGAAGAGACAAGCTTGGACGGATGGTATCTTATTTTGTAAGTCTTCCTACCATCTATAATTGTACTGTCAATCAAATAGTAATTGTAGTAAATATTCCCCACTGAGGAGATTGGAGAAGGCAACTGCACCCCAAAAATGTCTATGTAATTATTATAAAAATTAGTCTTGACATTCATGTTGCCGGTAAACTGCGCCAGAGTATACTCGTCTTTTATGCCGGATATCTTGCTGGCCTTTATCACCTCTTTATTCACAGCCGGATCCTTTTGATGATAAAAATGAGAATCCGCTTCTGATATCATGACCGGCAAATACGGCTGTCCTGAAATAACGGAAGTGTCCATGTAATTGAAGACAAAACCAAATTTTTCCCTCAACACCTTGTTTTTTATTTGCTCTTCCGCATTTGTCAAATCCAGCTCCATTTTGCTGTAAATATCACAGTCATAACGGTCTCTCTCTTCCGGATTGTTTCTGTATTTGTTATCATCCGTTCTCTTAAGAATAGAACGGACATAATGATCATCCGGCTTTACAACAATAGCACTAAGATTTGTAACCTGCTCATTAAGAGCAAAATTAACTTCCTTGAATCCTCCCTTAACTATTGGAAACTCCTGTTGTTCATAGCCAATGATCATAGCGCAAAGTATTCCGTCCGTGGGTTTGCGCGTCTCCATTGTATAGTAACCGTCCAAATCCGTTGAGACACCTATGGTTGTGTTCTTAAAAAACACACTTACAAATGGGATGGACTCTCCTGTTTTTGCATCAGTCACACGCCCCTTCACTTTTGTGGTTTGAGCCACAGAAATATCTGACAATAAAAATATTACGCTGACAAATAAAATCAACGCCGGCATGAATTTCCTCTTTTTATTCCCGATATATTTTCTTATCAATAACATTCCCCTCTTCTCTTTTTTATCATACACAAAGAGCAGTCTTTCTTGCAGTAATACAGCATCAAAGCAACAACTCCGATCTTTGAGCCTCTTTAGCTCAGCAATTTTTAATCCACAAATTTCCTGCCCATTTAAATATCCAGTTTAAGGTCCAGACCATCCGTTGCGCTCTTTAATCCAATAAGCGCAGAACATGTTAAAAATGAGGTTATTGATACGCCAAGGACTCCGTGCAGGTTTAAATTCTGTCCCGTAAAAAACAAATTCGGAATTGGCGTTTTTGGCGCAAGAAATGTTCCAAGCAGGTTATTATAATCTTTTCTAATTCCATAAGCCGCACCTTCCACAGTTCCCGTATAATTCATGTATGTGAGAGGAGAACTGGTGCAGATGCTGAGTATGGAATCTTTCAAGCCGGGTATACATCTCTCTGCCAACTCAATGCACTCCTCAGCCTTCCTCCTTTTTAAATCCTTATAATCTTCTCCTCTTCTCCCGACAGTTGTATCTTTCCATTTTTCAACCTCAGAAAAACTCATTGGGGCAAGCAAGTCTATAATTTCAGCATACGCATTGCCTGTCGCTGCAGAGTTGCAAGCAGATAAGCTATCGTGATAATTATGAGGGACTTGATAGCTTATTAATAGTCCACGCACTTTCCCCCCAAGGTTTTCCGCAATATCCCAAGGAGAACTTATCTCAGGGGAGTAGTAGTAAATATTTTTGTTCCTGTAAGGTATGCATCCGTGTTTAAGAGCCAAATTGACAGTAAACATACCGTAAGTTTCTCCAAGATTTTTTATT
>DAONEN010000087.1:0-2131 GCA_035403105.1 Candidatus Egerieousia sp.
TGTGTGGAAGACATTAATAAAAATACTGATATCCAATTTGTTATAATATCAGGTGATATCGCAAATTTTGGTGCGGATGATGAACTTGCATGCGCGAAAAATATTTTTGACAAACTCAACAAGCCGTGGTTTATTGTTGCAGGCAATCATGATGCGACCTGGTCAGAAAGCGGAACCAACTCATTTGCAAAGGCTTTTGGGTATGAAAGATTTTCATTTGATGCTGGCGGAATAAAATTCTTGGGGACTCAGTGCGGTCCCAACGTAAGGATGGCCCCGGCCCTAATCCCAAGAGAGAGCATGCTGTGGTTAGATTCATGTATCAATGCTCTCCCTGATAATCAGCCTTTTGTGTTTGTCAATCACTATCCTCTAGATAGCTCCCTGCTTAAATACGATGAAGTTTTAAATCTCCTAAAAAAGAAAAATATTCAGTTCTCAATAAACGGGCACTGGCACACAGACAATGCAATGGATTATGAAGGGGTGCCGGGCGCTATTGTCCGTTCAACTCTTGCCACAAAACAAGAAGACATAGGATATGTAATTGTAAATGTGGAGGGTGCAACGGTTACATTCAGTGACAAAATTGTGGGGAAAAAAGAGCGCAATCCGTGGTTTACTATTAGGATGAGCAGCGGTGCGCCTTACCATAATGCAATTAAATATGAGCATCCTCAAAACACCATGAACTCCAGATATCAAGAAGTCAAAGAGTTATGGAGAGTTGAAAACTCCGCGGATATTGGCTGCGCTGCTGCAATATGGAGGCCGGGGGAAGCTCTTGTTCAGCCTAATGAAGGAGCCAATGCGCTACCAACAGTAAGCAATAAAATTAAAAAAGGAGATATTGCCATTTATGCAGATGAGGCCGGGTATGTTTATGGATTAGATGCCGTTAAAGGCTCAAAACTATGGAGCTACAGAACAGATGGAAAAATATTCTCTTCTCCTGCGGTTGGAAATTTAAACACATCAGCAAGCGGCAGGCAGACAAAAGGCGGCAAAGAAGAAGGCATTGTAGTCATAGGCAGCACAGACAATTACATCTACGCACTAACGGCAAAAACAGGCAAGCTGATTTGGAAATTCAAATGCAGAAAATCTGTTCTTGGGACTGCAAATATCTATAACGGAAGAATTTACATTGGAGCTTCAGACGGTTCAATGCGCGCGCTTAATTTGAAGAACGGCAAGTTAATCTGGGAGAACAATGAAGTGAAAGGTTTTATGGAAGCCCGCCCTTATGTTGATAATGAACAAGTTGTAATGGGAGACTGGGCAACCAATCTTTACTCTTTCAATCCAAAGAACGGTAAAACTCAATGGATTTGGTCCACAAAAAAATCCAGCATGATGTTATCGCCGGCAGAAGTTTGGCCTGTAAAATCAAAGGGTAAGATTATTTTTGTAACTCCAGAGAGGATTAATTACCAGATAGATGCAAAGACGGGTGAACTCTTTGCAAAAAGTTACGGCGGGCGGGAGTCAATTGGACTTTCATCGGACGGAAAATGTTATTTCATCAAAAATATGAAAGACACGGTCCGCGCATACAGGACGGAAGATGTATCTGTAGGCACCGCGCAAGTGCAGCAGTCAAAAAGCAGCATCCCGGTAAAGTGGCAAACCATAACTGATTATGGCTACGAGATAGCTCCTAGCCCCATTACGTGTTCTATCGGGAACGGAAAAGAAAATATGGGGATTGCCTTTATCCCAACAGATAAGGGTAATATTTACGCTCTCAATATTTCAGACGGTTCAATAGCCTGGGAGCACCGCGTTGCCGGAGCACTTATAAACTACATTTTGCCCATAGGGCACAATCAACTATTAGTAAGCACGATGGACGGAATAGTTGCTTTGCTTGAATACTAAAAATTTAAAAAAAAACTTGCGAATATGTATGAATGGGCGGAGGAAATAAATTGCGCCGTGACGGTTTGTAACACAGAGGGTGTTATTCTGTTTATGAATAAGAAATCAAAAGAGACTTTTGCAAAACACGGTGACATGATTGGCAAAAATCTGATGGGCTGCCACAATCCAAAATCTATCGAGAAGATAAAAGAGATGCTGGCCACCGGCGGCAGCAACACTTACACAATTGAAAAAGAAGGTGTTAAAA
>DAONEN010000088.1:0-2093 GCA_035403105.1 Candidatus Egerieousia sp.
CAGCCTAATGCGCTGGCCAGCAAGTCTGTAGGGGAAAAACTTTCACCGTTGCCATGGTTATCAAGAGGGGCATCCGTGAAAATTTTAGCTCCCGATAGTTCATGAGTAACCTCGCTTCTGAGATTTCCCTTATAGATAGTTTTCATTTTAGTCATATCTAATCCTCTTTAAGTAAGTATCTGTAATATTTATTTTTTATTCTCTTTCTTTTTGTTCTCCCCGTTCTCCAGAAATTCCTTCTCAAATTTTTCCCTCAGTTCTCTTATAGAATTTCTAATGTCCAAGATATCATCATATACTGCAGTTGTTATATACTGTCTCTTAGGCTTTTGTACAATCTCTCCAATTAATGTGGCGCTAGTGCAGCTGTTGATTTTCACATCTACATAGTCTCCCGGTTTGATATCTGCGGCAGTTCCTTTTTTGCTGTTTGCCGTAGTCTGAGGTGCGTCAAAAACACACATTTTGTTTTGCTGAGTGCGTCCTGTCATCTGTTTATCAGAGCGTTTTGAGAAACCCTCCACAAGAACTTCATAAGTTTCTCCAACAGCTTTTTTATTGGACATAAGGGAGAATGAACTTTGCAGTTCTATAATTTCATTTAGTCTTTTGGTCTTTTCAGCTGTAGATACGTCATCCTTAAACTTTCTGGCCGCTAATGTATTAGGCCTTTGAGAATATTGGAACATGAAGGCTCCATCAAAGCCAACCTCCTCAAGCAGAGAGAGTGTTTGTTTGTGGTCTTCCTCTGTCTCTCCGCAGAACCCCGCAATAATATCTGTTGTGATTGCACAATCCGGAAGGACTTCTCTTATATCGGCAATTTTCTGAAGGTATTCTTCTCTTGTGTATTTTCTGTTCATCTTCTGCAGCATTGCGTTGCTTCCGCTTTGTACCGGAAGATGAATATGATTGCAAATATTTGAATACATGGCCATTGTATAGAGAACGCCTTTTCTTATATCCTTAGGATGATTGGTCTGAAAACGTACTCTTAACTTAGGGTCTATAAGTGCAACAAGCTCCAGAAGCTGGTAAAAACATGTTGTGTCTATGGGGTCATTTGGATTTGTCCACTGGTATGAATCAACATTCTGACCAAGCAGAGTGATCTCTTTGTATCCTTGTTTGAATAATTGTTCTGCTTCATGAACAATGCTTTGCGGATCTCTGCTTCTTTCTCTTCCGCGTGTGTAAGGAACAATGCAGTAAGAGCACATGTTGTTGCATCCCCTTGTAATTGAGATGAATGTGCTTACACCATTGGTGTCTGTCCGCATGGGATTGATGTCTGCATAAGTTTCTTCCGGGGAGAGATTGGTGGCGGAGATTTTTTCTCCGTTATCTATAATGGCTTTTATGACATCAGGCAAATTTCTATATGTGTCCGGCCCTGCAACAAAATCAACGGCAGGATTTTCCAGCAGTTTTTCCTTTAGTCTCTGGCCCATGCATCCAAGAACGCCAATCACAGGACCACGTTTTTCGGAGCCGTCGGGAGCTTTAGATTTCTTTGACTTCTGTTTCCTTTTTTTCTTCTCCTGCATAAAGACATCCAGTCTTCCAAGCACGCGCAGCTCTGCATTATCCCTTACTGAACACGTGTTTATAAGAATAACATCAGCATCTGCAATCTCTTTGCAACGCTCATATCCGGCTGCGCGCAGGATGGAAAGGGCAACCTCGCTGTCGCTGACATTCATCTGACACCCGTATGTTTCTAAATATACATTCATAATTGACGCTTGCAAAGATAAGTTTTTTAACTTTGCGGTTAATGAAGAAGTTATTAAAAATAGTGTTTTGTGTTGCAGTCTGTTCGTTAATTTTAGCCGGTTGTGCGGATTATAGAGATATTGTGGTTGAAGATATGTCAATAACCGGTTTGAAACTTAAATCCGCTTCTTGCGCTCAGTTAAATTTAGCGGCCTATGTGAATAATCCGACAGGCGGAACCTTTAATGTTACTGATATTGACGGCCTTTTATATAAGGACAATGTTAAGTTTGCTCATTTTAATCTGGTTGACCCTGTTGCGATTCAGCCGCGTCTTAAGACTAAAATTCCAATGACAATAGAGATTAATTTGGATG
>DAONEN010000089.1:0-2069 GCA_035403105.1 Candidatus Egerieousia sp.
TTGGCAAGCATAGAGGTCATTCCTTTAAAGTGCATATACTTAAGGGAATCCTCCGTTATGGGGATGAATTTACTTTTGTCAGAACTTGTTCCGCTGGATTTTGCAAACCATTTAACCTTCTGATTCCAAAGGATATAGTCCTCTCCGCTGCGGATGCGGTTAACGTAATTTGCAAGACCGTTATAATCAGAAATCGGGACGTTTTGCTGATAATTTTTTACAGATTTAATATCTCCAAATCTGTGCTCAAGACCAAACAATGTCTCTCTACCGCAGTTAATCAAGGTGTTAAAGGTGTCATGCTGATATTCAAAAGGTTCTTTTTTACTTTTGTCAATCTCCAGAAGCAGTTTCTTTTCCGTCCTTAAGAAGATCTTATTTATTATTTTATCGGCTTTCATCACTTCTGCAAAATTAACCAACAGATTGCATCAAGCAAAAATTTCATGTAATACCGGGAGTGATTTTATCTCTAAGTTTCCTCCCAAATGGTATGAAAGATAGTCTAAAAGACTCTTTATGAAACCTGCTCTTTCTACTCCGCTGCACAAAATATTATCAATTTTTGTTACCGGTGTTGTAAGGATATTGTGCAGCAGAAAAGATTGCCGCTCTGTAAAACAACACCCTTTATCATATAGATTTGTATACTCCGCTCTGAAAAAATTAAAATACTTATTTATAAGATTGAAGTTGTCTAAAGGCATGAAGCCTAGTATTTTACAATAGTGTACCAGAAAATGCAAATGGAAATTTTCTACTCCGTTAGGTAGGCTGTCGAGAACTAAAATAGATGAGGAAAGAAATGTGTACAAGTCCACATTCGGTTCTATTTCCCTGATACTCTTAGTGAGCAGTTCGCTTATAAAGATTGCAATTGCATTTTTGCGAATGTCCGTTACAATTGAGTGCATATGTTCCACCGGGGTCATCTCCCTGATGTTGGGCATTGCTGGACCCAAATTACTGTAAGTGACTATATCCAAAATGTTTAACGGGTGCAATTCCGATAGGCTCTTATTCTGCTTTCCTCCGCTGCGGTAATAAAGGGCGCAGCGTCCCAAAGTATTTGAGTAGGCCTGAACCACCACTCCGGTATCAGAATGTTTAATAGTATGGAGAACTATAATCTGGCTCTTGGAAATCATTTAGCTATAATTATCGCGATAGTTTAACCTAAGAGATTTCCCGCAAAATTCGCAAGTTTGCGCATAGCTATTCCTCTGTGAGAGATGTTGTTCTTGTGTTCCGGAGTTACTTCTGCAAGGGAGCAAGAGCAGCCTTCCGGGATGAAGACGGGGTCATATCCAAAGCCGCCTTCTCCGCTTGGAGCCTCTGCAATTGTACCGTTTAATATCCCCTCAAATGAATAAACTGTTCCCTGATGTATAAGTGTAATAACAGTCCTAAATCTTGCGCTGCGGTCCTTGCACTTCTTGGCCCTTCCGCTGGCTGCAACTTTTTTGAGTTCATCCAAAAGTTTTGCAATGTTTGCGTTGTTGTCTTTTGACTCACCCGCATAACGTGCGGAATACACGCCCGGAGCACCATCTAACGCCTTGACTTCCAATGCTGTATCATCTGCAAAACAGGTCTTGTGAAACTTGCTCCAAATAAGCTGTGCCTTCTCTCTGGAATTGTTTTCTATTGTTGTCCCCGTTTCTGGGATATCACTCTCATATCCCAGCTGTTTTGGCATAATTAGTGTAAATTCCTTGCCTAAGATTTCTGCCGCCTCACGCACTTTGTTTGGATTGCCGGTGGCAAAAACAATTTCTATTGCTTTTTGCATTACTTTGAACATTTATGTACCCAAAGTTAGCAAAAGTTTATAATTGAGTAAATTTGGAAAAATTTTGGAGGTATTATGAGGAAAATAAAATTCAATATTGCGGTAAAATCAAGGGCTATTTTTATTACTGTCGCGATAGCTATTATTATTCTACCCGTTGCTGTTTTTCCTGCCGGGAATGGAGCTGCCGCGCAGAGTAAAAATTTTAAATTATCGCAAGGACTTGAGGTTGAATACAATATATTAAAATATCTTTCCACTGATTATGTAGATACTA
>DAONEN010000090.1:0-2060 GCA_035403105.1 Candidatus Egerieousia sp.
GGCAAAGAGATATTTTCTCTGAATATACTCTAATGTCTATTGCAACTATTGGTGCATTTTGCATAAAACAGTATCCGGAGGCAGTAGCTGTAATGCTGTTGTACTCCATAGGAGAACTATTTCAGGATAAGGCAGTTGCAAAAGCGAAGAAAAATATTTCGGCGCTTATAGATTTAAAACCTCAGAGACTTTTTGAAGTTGGAAGTGTAATTACGCTTAAGGCTGGAGAAAGAATCCCTCAAGATGGAATTTTACTCTCTGAGAATGCAGGTTTTAATACAGCGGCCCTTACGGGAGAGAGTGTGCCGCGCACTATCAAAACCGGAGAAGAAGTTTTGGCCGGAATGATTGTATCTGACAAAGTTGTTAAAATACAGATAACTAAAGAGTTTGGAGAGAGCGCAATATACCGCATTCTAAAAATGGTGCAGGACGCGTCTGAACGCAAAGCTCCTACAGAATTGTTTATCAGAAAGTTTGCAAGAATATACACACCGGCGGTGATGATTCTTGCCGTATTAATTGTTCTTGTTCCATATTTGTATTCTATTGTGAATCCTGCAGTTACCACCACCTATGCTGCGACGGAAGAAGGGTTTCAGTATGTGTTCTCTGACTGGCTTTACCGCGGGTTAGTATTTCTTGTCATCTCCTGTCCTTGCGCTCTGGTACTCAGCATTCCTCTAAGCTATTTTGCAGGAATAGGCGCCGCATCCCGCAAAGGAATTTTATTCAAAGGAGGAAACTATTTAGATGCAATAACAAAAATAAATGCAGTTGTTTTTGACAAGACAGGCACATTGACAAAAGGTCTCTTTGAAGTTCAAAATGATGTTCCCGACAGCGTATTATATCCAATAGCTGCAGTTGAGCATAACAGCAATCACCCCATTGCAAAGGCAATTCTTGAGTATGCAAAGAAAAAATATTTAGCGACAGCAAAAAACAGCATAGGAAATTCTGAAGATGAGTTTTTTCAGATGCTACCTCAAATATCTGATGTAAAGGAAATTGCGGGCAAAGGTCTTACCGCTGTCATAAACGGACTGGAGATACTTGTTGGCAATGCAAAGTTGTTGCAGGAAAAAAATATTGCAGCCCCGGAGGAAATTTCTGCAACTGTCAAAACAGTTGTTTGCTGTTCGATAGATGGAAAATTTGCCGGATATATTTTGCTTGCAGATACGGTAAAAGAAGATGCGCGCGCAGCAGCAGAAAATCTTAAAAAAATTGGGATAACCGACCTTGCAATATTGAGCGGAGACAAGTCAGACATTGTGAAAGATTTGGCTGATAATCTTGGATTTCCAAAATATTACGGAGACCTTATGCCGGAGGGAAAAGTAGAACATATCAAAAAACTGTCGGGAGAAAAAAATACTAAAGTTGCATTTGTGGGAGACGGAATAAATGATGCTCCGGTTATGGCAACTGCAGATATTGGAATTGCAATGGGGGTACTTGGAAGTGATGCGGCAATTGAGACGGCAGATGTTGTGATTGAAACGGACCAGCCAAGCAAAGTTGCAACGGCATTTAAAATTGGAAAGTGCACAAAACACATTGTAACGGAGAATATTATATTAGCACTTGGCATAAAACTGCTTATCCTTGTTCTAGGAGCTTTAGGATTTGCGTCTTTGTGGGCTGCGGTATTTGCAGATTCCGGAGTTGCACTGTTGGCCGTATTGAATTCTATGAGAATCAGGACAATTACCAGAAAAGATTAACAATCAAATATTAACGCTACATTTGTCTTACAACAGACGATAATGTACTTAATGTTTAATTTTCTGTAAAGGCAATGCGTCCCAACCTTTAATTTTACTGCAATCATTTATGGAAGAACAAAAATATTTGGATAAGCTGGATCTCAGGGGAATACACCCTACCGCAATGAGGCTGCTGGTACTGCGTGCAATGATGGATGCAGGAACAGCACTATCCTTGACAGACCTTGAAGAGAAATTGGACACTGCAGATAAATCCACTCTGTTTAGGACAGTCACTTTGTTCCATGAACATCACCTTGTCCACTGCATAGATGACGGAACCGGCGC
>DAONEN010000091.1:0-1990 GCA_035403105.1 Candidatus Egerieousia sp.
CTTTGATTTGTGCTCTAACAAGCTCATTAACTTTCTTTTGTGCAGTGCACGGTTTAGCCTTATACAGTTCATAATAAGGTTTTAGGGAGATTGGTGTTCCAAACTTAATGAGCATGTCTCCCTGTATAGGGTAGTATCTTGAATAGTGGTTAGCGCACGGTAAAATAAATACGTCTTCCAGAAAATCTTTCTTCTTTGCAGCGTTGAAAGCCATTGTGATATAACCGCTTGAAAAGTCTCCAAGCCAGTGTTTATTCTGGTGTCTCACCTCAGGAAACAGCATAATCGCCTCTCCGCCAGCAACAAGATTTTCACACTCCTCAAATACATCTTTATTCTCATCAACCGTTTCAGCCCCCTCATAATTAGCACTATTAATAAACAGCACTCCAAAATAACGCATAAAAGAGGAGAGATATTTATTCACTTTAAAAATATCCGACCCTGTAATAAAATGAATTTTCCTATTTGCATCTGTAAATGAAAGAAGGACTGCGATTGCATCCACCAAACAGTTTTGATGATTCTCAGCTATTATCAGAGGTGTCCCCTTACAAGGGATATTTTTGGTGTTCATGTAATATACACGTCTGAACATCAAATTATTGAAAGTAAAGCCAATAATCCACCTTATAGCTCTGTAAAAAAATCCTGTTTTTTTAATCACTTCTTCCATTACATATCGTGATTACTACCTGCATTTATTGTCTTTGTTAATGCTCTTTTTCTCAATGTTTTTATATGTTAACACTTTGGCTCGGCACCTTTATCTTTGTCCATTAAGCCCTCACTACTCCTCGTTGATCCACCGCTCAATGTCAAAAGTATCATTGAAAAAGAGTTCGGTCATCTGATTTACAATATCATGCCCGCAAGCGCTATTTGCAAAATATACAAACGTCTTTTTTTCTTTTGGAATGATAATGAACAGCGCTTTTGAATTCCCGTTATCTCCCCAATGCCAAAGAATTGTACCATGCCGCAGAGTCCTTTCCGTTCCAATTCCAAGACCCCATGCTATAGTACCCTTTTTGTCTATCTCCCTGATTTTTGGCGGATACTGAGTTGCAAGACCGCTGCATGGCGTAATCATCATTTTTAAAGTCTTTCTTTTTAAGCCTGTTCCATTCAACAGCACTCTCAGAAAATTTGAATAATCATGTGCGTTGGTCAATAATGTATATGCAACATTTTGCCTTGGAAATTTTCTAACCCCGCGGTTCTCACTCTCCCTGTTAAATGACGCAACTGCCATATTATCATATTGCGGCAGCCATCCATAAGAGGTATTAGGCATATCAAATTTGTCAAACACCTCTTCTTTTGCAATCTCCTGAATTGACTTTCCTTTTATTTTCTCGACGGCTCTTTGCAGGAATGCATATCCCTCTCCGGAGTAATCAAAAATTGAATCCACAGGAAAAATAAAATGAATTCTGCTAGCCGGCCATTCATCGGAAGATGGAGACTCCGCCCACTCTTCCAGCCCGGTACGATGCATCAAAACTAACCTGGCAGTAAGCTTCTTGGCCTTATCATTGTCAATAAAGCGGTCTATGTCGGTATAGTTATACAGCGGCTTGTCCAAGTCAATTTCTCCTCGGTCATACATCCTCAACACCACATATGCAAAAATCACTTTGCTCAAAGACGCCGCCTGAAAAACGGGAGTACTGCCGCCCGGTTTTGTTGCGCTCATATTCCCTACAACGCCGCTTTTGCTTACAAGCGGACGCCCGGACCTGCCATACTTTACATAAGAATAATTAATCAGCGGAATTTTTGCCTGTTCCCTGATTTGATTAACTCTCTCATTTAAATTGAAAGTGTTATCAACATTACTAATATTACCGTTGGTATCTTGCGCCCCAAGCAAAGCGGGCGCAAACAGCAATGCTGCAAGTATCATAATTATTGGCTTTTTCATACGTGCTGCAAATTTACTAAAAAGATATCACTACTTAGGGACTTTTCTAAAACGCATTTTATG
>DAONEN010000092.1:0-1954 GCA_035403105.1 Candidatus Egerieousia sp.
TTTGTGAAGTTGATGTACTGATTTTGTCATAATATTTATTGAATTAGAATCTTCTTGTAAAATATCTGTCACGACAGGTACTAAATTGTTCCCTTCCAGTTTGTAGGAGGAACCAACACCTCTTTAATTGAGCGAACCGTAACCCATCTCAAAAGGTTAAGCATACTGCCTGCCTTGTCATTTGTACCGGATGCTCTTGAGCCTCCAAATGGCTGATAACCAACAACTGCACCCGTTGTCTTGTCATTGATATAAAAGTTCCCGGCGCAATATCTAAGCTTGCGGCAAATTTCTTCACAAGCAAGTCTGTCTTGGCCAAATACGGAACCTGTAAGTCCGTAAGGAGATGTCGTATCACAAAGCTTCAGCGTCTGTTCAAGTTCATTATCATCATAAACATATACAGTAAGAACGGGTCCGAACAACTCCTCTTCCAAAGTCTTGAAGTGTGGATTAGATGTCTCAATAACAGTTGGATAAATGAAATAGCCTACATTTTTATCATGCTTGCCTCCGGCAACTATTTTTCCATCCTTTGATTTCTTCACAAATTCAATTGCAGCTGCAATTTTATCAAATGAAGCCTCATCGATAACGGCATTTACTGCGTTGTTGTGATCCATAATGCCGCCAACTTTAGCTTCACCAATACGCTTCTTTATTCCTTTTAATACGTTATCCCATAAAGATTTAGGACAGTACATTCTGCTGCACGCAGAACACTTCTGACCTGCATATCCAAATGATGCGCAGAAAGCTGCATTTGCAACCGCTTCAGCATCAGCACTCTTATGAACAAAGATGAAATCTTTCCCGCCCGTCTCTCCAACTAATCTTGGGAAGGTTTTGTAATGATCTATGTTCATTCCAACGCTCTTCCAAAGTCCGTTAAATGTTGAGCTTGAGCCGGTAAAGTGAATACCGCCAAGATCTTCTGAAGCAACCGCTACATTGCCTATAACGGAGCCCTTGCCGGGCAGGAAGTTAACAACTCCAGCAGGAAGACCAGTCTCCATAAATACCTGCATGATATAATAGTTGGACAAATATGCGGTAGATGATGGTTTCCAAAGAGTTGTGTTGCCCATCATAACAGGAGACATATTCAAATTTGAATCAATAGAGCTGAAATTGAAAGGAGTAACCGCTAATACAAATCCTTCCAGTGGTCTATATTCCAAGGTATTTATCATGCCTGCATCCGGTTTGGGCTGCATAGAATAAATCTGTCCTGCAAAAGCAGCATTGTATCTTAGAAAATCTACAAGCTCGCAAAGATCTATCTCTGACTGGAATATATCCTTGCTCTGCCCAAGCATAATTGATGCATTGATTTTCTCTCTATACTTGCCGGCAATTAATTCTCCCGCTTTCAAAAGAATAGAAGCCCTCACCCTCCAATCTGTCTCACCCCAAGCCTCATGAGCCTTCATTGCCGCTTTGATTGCCATTTTAACCTCTTTCTCGCCAGCCTTATGATACTTTGCAATAACATGCTTATGATCATTAGGTTCAACTACCTTGCCCATATCTCCGGTCTTTACCTCCTTGCCGTCAATAATCAAGGGGATTTCTACAATCTGTTTACTCTGTCTCTTTAGTTCTGCGTCAAGTTCTTTAAGAGCTTGAGTTCCCGGTGCGTAATTCTTAACCGGTTCATTCTGAGGAACTGGAAAAGTTGCTATTGAATTGTTCATAGTTTTATTATTTTATTTTTTATTACTTTTACGGTGATTTTCAGGCGTTTCTATTGCTTGTCCCACAAAATTAGCAAATTTTTGTGCAAAATCTGCAACAAACTGCCTGCTTCTGCGACATACCTGTGAAACACAATGAAAGGCAACTCGGCTGACATAGAGAATATTTACAACTGTCATTCCAGACGCTTATATTTCACAAGTCTGAGAATACTTGGAAATTCATTTGACGCAGAGGATGTTATGCAGGACACTGT
>DAONEN010000093.1:0-1931 GCA_035403105.1 Candidatus Egerieousia sp.
AGAATAGAATCACAAAAAAATTCCTGAGATTCGCTCAGCTTCAGCTCACTTACCATAGCCTTGACTTCTGTAGCCGCAACTTCTTCCGGCGTCTTCTCTTTCTCCTGCTGCTGTGCAAATGCAGGAACAGCGCAAACGGCAGATAATAAAACTGAGGCAGTAACAATAAATAACCTAACCGTCGCGATGGACATTTTCTTCATAATAATATTGCTATATTTGTTAACCACAAAGTTAATAAACATTATGATATCAAACTTAAAAGCCGTTATTACGGCAGCTACCGCTATTATTTTTTGCGGCGCATATAATACTTCACAAGCCTGCACAAATATTATTGTGACCAGGGGCGCATCTAAAACGGGCTCTGTAATGGTCTCTTATGCAGCAGATTCACATACCACTTATGGTGAACTTTACCATGTTCAAGGACAAGTTTGGCCCAAGGGCAGCATGTTAAAAATTTACGAGTGGGACACGGGAAGATATCTTGGAGAAATTCCGCAAGCACGTCGCACATATTCCACAATGGGGAATATGAATGAGTGTCAGGTAATTATAACTGAGACAACTTTTGGAGGAAAAGAATCTCTTGTAGACACAACCGCCAGAATGGACTACGGTTCACTAATTTACATAACCCTGCAAAGAGCAAAAACTGCACGTGAAGCCATAAAGATTATTTCAGATTTTGTTAATACCTATGGTTACTGTTCAGAGGGAGAGTCATTCTCAATAGCAGACAAAAATGAGGCGTGGATAATGGAAATTGTGGGGAAAGGAATGAAGTTTGACAAGAAGGGAAAAAACATAAACAAGGGTGCGGCATGGGTTGCAATAAAAATTCCGGACGGTTATATCTCCGGCCATGCAAACTATTCTCGCATAACAACTTTCCCTCTTAATGACCAGGAAAACTGCATCTACTCAAAAGACATTATCAAGTTTGCAAAGGAGAACGGATACTATAACGGACCGGATGAACAGTTTAGTTTTTCAGAAGCATTTGACCCGGCAACATTTGAGGTTTTAAAAGGTTGTGAAACAAGAGTCTGGAGCTTCTTTAACATTCTTGGAGGCGGAAAGATTGGAGACAAAGATGCAAACTATTATCTGGATTATGCTCTTGGAACAAACCCTTCCAACAGAATGCCTCTTTACATTAAACCGTCACATCTTCTTACTGTTAAGGATGTTGCAGATGCAATGAGAGATCATTTTGAAAACACGCCAATGGATTTTACCCATGATTTGGGAGCAGGTCCTTTTGAGTGCCCTTACAGATGGCGCCCAATGACCTTTACCTCTAACGGAAAAACTTATGAATTTGAAAGATCCGTTGCCACCCAGCAAACAGGTTTCTGGCTGATAGGAGAAGCTCGTCCTTGGCTGCCCGATGCTATAGGCGGCATTATTTGGTTTGGAGTTGATGATACCGCAACATCTTGCCTTACACCCGTTTACAGCAGCGGGAATAATGCTCCAACATGTTTCAGAGACGGCAACGGAAGTATGATTCAGTATTCAGATTCTTCCGCTTTCTGGCTATTTAACAGAATTGCGCAATTTGCATATTTGCGCTATAAGGATATTGCTCCCGAGGTTAGAAAAACTGCAAACGAGCATGAAAACGGCGCAATCAAAATTGTTCCGGACATTGATGCCCAGGCTCTCAGAATTCTTAAAGAAAGCAACAATGACACTACCAAAGTAAAAGAATATCTGACCGGCTGGAGCGAGAAATTTGCAAACCGCATGTTTAAGACCTTCAGGAACTTGGATGAATACCTTCTTGTAAAATACATAGACGGCAATATTAAAAAGCAGAATCCCGACGGTTCATTTATGAACAACGGATACAATGCCAAGATACCTCCGATGCCTTACCAAAACGGCTATCCTCAAAAATGGTATGACGCCATTGCAAAAGA
>DAONEN010000094.1:0-1925 GCA_035403105.1 Candidatus Egerieousia sp.
TGCTGGTAAACTTGCTGTTTGCATTATGGCTGGACCCTCAAGAAACATGGGCCCTAAGAATCTTTAGCATAGTCTGCGGCGTAACCATCTGGCTTACACACCTGAGCAATCTAAAAAGATTATATCACGGCACGGAAGAAAAATTTAAAATCCGCCGCCCGGTACACAAAATCTGATTATTCCGGTCTGTAGAATACAGGTTTGCGACGCTCAAAATAACACAGATATTTAAAGCCGCAATGCTGAACCATTTGCCAATAGGTCTTAAAATTGTTCCCCACCCTATCCGGGTCATGAGCATCCGAACCAAGAGAAACCGCCTCTCCTCCAAAATCACGGAACCTGCGCAAAATATTCAAATCAAACTTAAGGGCATTTGCCGTTCCTACTCCATGGCTCACTCCGGCCTCATAGGATTTTGTATTGATTTCCAGGGCTTTGCCATTGTCCGCCAAAAATTTTAACAGCGGCTCAAGATAATTTGCAAACTCTTTATAAGTGACATTTTTATCATCATAAGGAGCATAGCGCGCAACATAATCAAAGTGTCCAAGTATATCAAAATCTTCATATTCCAGCGCCGTGGACAACATCAATTCAAACGTTCTGCCGTAAGCCTGCATTGGAGTTTTACCTTTATAGTAACTGCCGAAATAAGGATCCTGTCCATCTACAAAATGTATGGATGCAATTACCGTATCAAACTTAAACTGAGCAACATAATCCAGTGTGTGCCTTACACTTACAGGCTGAAGCCCCACTTCTATCCCCTTTAAAACTTTAAAAGGCTTTTTCTTTCCTTTTTGAATATCATTTATTCTCCCGATAGTTTCATCTATCTTCCCAATGGACTCGGCTATTTTTTTCTGTTGCGCTGCAATATCAAAGACAAAAGCGCCGCTATCGCGAGGTACATCCAAATCTAAATGATCTGTAATTGCAATGCCCCCAAGACCTTTGCCTACTGCAGCGGCAATATCTTGCTCCATTGTCATTCTGCTATCGGGAGAAAATTCCGAATGTGTGTGATTATCAAAAAAATTCATCAACTTGTTTATTTGACAAAATGCCGCGTTTCAATTAAGATAAATTGTTCTTATTGCAAACAATTCCAGGTTTGTTGCATGCAAGTTTTGTTTTAATTGCACGCAAAAGTAATGTTTTATCCATTATTTTGTATCCCCCTACGCCGTCAATAAATTCCGTCATTGACTTAGTTCCGGTTCAAAATACAACTTTAACATAATTGTGTGATGATTAACATTAAAGTATCCATTGTGGAATCCGCGCTTAATCTCTTCATTACCAGGCACTGTAATATATGCGGAAGTGAACTGCTGGGCTTTGAAAAACATTTTTGCCTGGAGTGTTTTGCAGATATTCCGCTTACATATTTTTGGGAGTTTAAAAACAATCCTGCGGAGATGATTTTTTGGGGACGCGTAAAAATTGAGCGGGTATATTCTCTTATGTTTTTCCGCAATAATTATAAACGGTGCGTGTATGATATTAAATATAAGGGTAATATACCGCTTGGACTTTATCTTGGGGAAATGCTGGGAAAAAGGATTTGTACTGCGGAAAAGAGAAATAACAAGCCGCCTGACAACTATATTCCTGTAAATTATGTAATTCCGGTACCGCTGCATTGGAGGAAAAAATTAAAGCGCGGATTTAACCAGGCAGAAATCATTGCGCGCGGTATTGTAAACGGACTTAACGGCGGTTACACGGCATCCGAGTTTAGCGGAGGTGTTGTACCCGTCTTTAAAACCGTTGCCCCTGCAAGAGCCCGCGTATGCACGCAAATCATTAAACGCAAACATTTTACAAAGACGCAAACGCAGAAAGACAGATGGAGCAGATGGAAAAATGTTGAGGATGCTTTTAAAATTTCACCGTGCGGACTAAAGCGCTGCATAAAA
>DAONEN010000095.1:0-1880 GCA_035403105.1 Candidatus Egerieousia sp.
AGGGAATAAAAGTTTTTATCTCTACCGGAAGAATGTTGAAAATGACCTCTGTTGTGGATGGAATTGAATTTAACGGCTACATTGCAAACAACGGCGCAACCTGTTATGATTCAAACAAGAAAATGATTTTTCATAGGCCGCTGCCGCAAGACCAGTTGGATGCGGTTGCAGAAAGACTGGCAGATAAAAGCAAGCCGCAATTTGCCCTCTCATTTATGGGGCAGGATGATTACTATATCAATTACCACTCAAAAGTAGCGGAAGAGATTGCCCGACAGGTGAATGTGGCTCCTCCGATTTTAATGCCGGTGGATGAAATCATAAAAAAGGAAATTTATCAGCTTTGTATATATGTGCAAGGCAATGAGTTGCAGACAATTCTGGATAAGACCCTTACAAAGTGCGACGGCACTGCGTGGAATCCTCTGTTTGCTGATGTGAATGAAATTGGAATTACAAAACAGTTTGGCATAGACAGAATGTTGGAATATTTTCACATGGAACTCTCTGATACAATGTCATTTGGGGACGGTGCTAATGATATACCAATGTTGAGACATACTGCGCTTAGCGTTTGCATGGGCAATGCTAGTGCTGAGGTTGAAAAAGCCTCTGATTATAAGACGGGTACGGTTGACAATGGCGGAATTGTCTCTGCATTACGGCATTACAGTGTTTTATAGCAGGGGGCAAAGATAGAATCGTTTAACGCGCACTTTTGTCGCATTTGTGTCAAATTGTCCTTTTATCTGCGATGGCAAAGAAATTGCCGTAACAATGGCGGCCGCAAGGCTGTATTTTTAATGTTTAAAATTTTTAGAGATGTTTAATATTAATCGCGATAGCAAAAATAAAGGGGAGAATAAAGAAGTTAAAGTTGAACAGCAGACTGAAAGCAAGATTGTTGCAGATGATACTGGCAAACAGGAAGAGCAGTCAGAAAAGAGTGCCGGGGCAGAGGATGGAGCTTTGGATAAAATGTGTGATGAGAAAGGGGCGGATAAGAAGCATGATGAAAATGACAAGAGGGTAGAGGGGAGCAAGTCAGAGAGAGAGGAGAAGAAAGAGGGGAAGGAAGAAAAGAAAGAAGAACAGCCGGAAACTCCTGAACAGAAGCTCAATAAAGAAATTGATGAATTGAAGAAAGCGCAGGCGGAGGAGAAAGACAGATACTTGAGACTGGCAGCCGAGTTTGACAATTACAGACGTCGTACTGCAAAGGAGAGATTGGAACTGATAGAGACTGCAAGTGAGAGCGTCATTAAGAGCATGCTCCCGATAGCTGATGATTTTGAGCGGGCGATTGCAGTGCTGAAGGATTCAAAAGATTCAGATGCGTCTAAGCAGGGAACTGAGCTGATTTACAAGAAGATGATGGAGATGTTAAAGAATAGCGGAGTCACTGTTATTGACGCTATTGGAAAAGATTTGAATACCGATGAACATGAGGCGATTGCGCAGATTCCTGCAAAGGACCCCAAGCAAAAAGGTAAAATTGTTGAAATTGCGCAGCAAGGTTATAAGCTGAACGGCAAGGTGATACGCTTTGCAAAAGTTGTAATGGGAAATTAATCTTTAATTATTCCGGAAGATAAACTGTCGGGATAAATATTGGAGTTATAGAGGATTATTAAATGGCTGAGAAAAGAGATTATTATGAGGTCCTGGGAGTTAGCAAAACTGCCGGTGCGGACGAGATAAAAAAGGCATATAGGCAATTGGCTCTTAAATATCATCCCGACAGAAATCCCGGTGATAAATCTGCGGAAGAGAAGTTTAAAGAGGCTGCGGAAGCTTATGATGTACTTTCCAATCCGGAGAAGAAGCAGAGGTATGATCAATTTGGATTTGCTGGTACAAGCAGTTCTGCAGGCGGAGGT
>DAONEN010000096.1:0-1680 GCA_035403105.1 Candidatus Egerieousia sp.
GTATGTCAGAAGCAACGCAAAAAAACGGAACCATCAAAGAATCAAAATTATAATTACAAGCCCTACATGGACTCGCAAATATCTGCATAACAGCCAAATCCATAGGATAAGGAGAAACAAGGCTGGTAGGAATTGTGAATTTCCACTTACTCAATTTTCTCCCGACAGAAGTTTTTAGACTGTCCTCCGGCAGTTTGTTCTTGCTTTTTTTTCTCTCCATGGCCACGGAAAACATTGTAGGATCCGGAGATGGCTTGTAAAAATAACTTGCATAGGAAATTTCCGGCATCCCTTTGTACCAGCTCTCAAACTCCTTAGTCTTAAACAGATAGAGCATTTCATCGGGAGTCATTCCAATAGAATAGAGGCCTGCAACAATAGCACCCATAGATGTTCCGCAAATATAATCTACGGGAATATTATTCTCCTCAAGAGCCTTAAGGACGCCAATGTGAGAAAGGCCTTTTGCACCCCCTCCGCTCAGCACCACACCAACGGTTGGTCTGTGAGTTTTAGAACCTGTCGTGACCTTGCTGATAGTAACAGTATCCCTTTGCGCCGCCGCATTTGCAGTAACGCAAGATAAAACACAAACCAATATGACCACGCAGAACCTGCTAAAACGCATATTGCACAGTTAAAATATTACCGCCCAAAGTTAATTAATTATATTTGTATGAGGGAATTTTTCCAAACAGAACAAAGTTAAAAACAGGAAAATAGTTATACAATAAATCAATAAACGAATGAAAAAACTTATAGGCATTATGCTAATCGGAGCAGCTCTGATTGCAGGCTGTAAAGGAAAAAAATCAACAGAAATGACACAAGCACAAAAAGATTCAGCGGCGCTTGCTGCTCAAAAGACGGCACAGCCGGATACTCTTGCATTTGACCCGGCAACACTGCCGGAAGAACCGGAGTTTGACATTGTAACAACAATGGGAACCATCAGAGTTAAGCTTTACAAAGACACACCTCTTCACAGAGCAAATTTTGAGAAACTTGCTTCACATAGATATTATGATAATATTCTGTTCCACAGAGTAATAAACGGATTTATGATTCAAACCGGAGACCCTGCTACAAAAGACCCTAATTCAGATGCTTCTACTTGGGGACAAGGCGGACCAGGATATACAATTCCTGCAGAAATCCTTCCAATTCACAAACATAAGAAGGGCGCTCTTGCCGCAGCAAGAAAGGGAGACACTGCAAATCCTAACAGAGAATCCTCAGGATCACAATTTTACATTGTTCAGAATGCTCAGCAGTGCGCACAGTTAGACGGACAATACACTATATTTGGGGAGACCGTAAGCGGACTGGAAGTGGTAGATAAAATTGCTGCAGTTGCCACAAATGCAAAAGATTGCCCGCTTCAGCCGATTAAGATTTTGAATATCCTTCCGGTTAAAACAAAATAAATTTTCAGATAAAAATAGTTGCCGGATAGAATACATTTCGGATAAGATAGCTTTTGGATAAAACAGGCACAAAATTTGGCATACAAAAAACTTGTGTTCACCCGCAAAAAAGCCGCTTTGGTGATAGGAACCGCTTTTTAATAGCATCTCGATGGGTTTTTAAAATTATGGCACGGACCTTGCAACAGAAAGAGGCAGGTAGTTTTTTCATAGGTTAAATTTTAGGTTTGAGAAATGGGTTGGAGTTCTTCCA
>DAONEN010000097.1:0-1648 GCA_035403105.1 Candidatus Egerieousia sp.
AACTTGTTGATATGGGTATTAAGGGCGGACGCAGCACTAATCCTAGCATTAAGTGTGGTGTTTGCGGTGAGCACGGCGGTGATCCTGACAGCGTTGAATTTTTCAACGGTCTGGGAGTCAATTATGTATCTTGCTCTCCATTCCGTGTTCCGATTGCTCGTCTTGCTGCGGCACAGGCTGCAATTAAATCTTATAAGTAGATTTTCATCCGAGTAATGATAATAAGAAAAAAATAACGGGCAATGTTGCCCGTTATTTTTTTTGCACGCCAGAGACGCATGCCTCTCGCGCACGGAGTGTGCTTAACCACAAGATTTTGCGCCACAAAGCGGCGCAAAATAAAGCGAGGACTTGTGCGTTAGCTTATAGCTTTTTACCGGCAAGTTCAGACAGCTGGCTGCGTTCACCCATGATAAGATTGACGTGTTCAAAAAGTTTTTCTCCGTAGAGCTTATCGCTGATGTGAGTAAGACCGTTGGAAAGTTTATCCAAGTACGGCTGGTCAATTTGCTGAACATCCCCGGTGAATACAATCTTAGTGCCTTCTCCCGCTCTGGTAATGATTGTCTTAACTTCATGAGGAGTAAGGTTTTGCGCTTCATCAACAATGAAGAATACCTTGGATAGAGAACGGCCTCTGATGTAAGCAAGCGGAGAAATTTCCAGCTTGTTATTTCTTAGCATGTCCTCTATTTTAACATTCTCTTTAGATGAGATTCCAAAGTTCTTTTTGATGACTGCAAGGTTGTCATAAAGCGGTTGCATAAAAGGTGCCAGTTTGTCCTGCACGTTGCCGGGAATAAATCCAAGTTCCTCATTTCTAAGAGTTATTACAGGTCTGGCAACAAGAATCTGATCATATCTGTCGGCCTGTGCAAGAGCGCCTGCAATTGCAATCAAAGTTTTTCCCGTGCCTGCAGTTCCTGTTAATGATACAAGTTCAATAGCAGGATTCATTACGGCGTCCATTGCAAAAACCTGCTCTTCATTTCTTGGAGCAATGCCATATTCAGTTAAGGAATTAACCTTTACAATGGTCATTGTATCAGGATTATAACGGGCCAGTATAATGTTCTTTCTTATAGGGTTTCTGTCTTCACCGTTTTGATGATCATCTCTTCCTTGAATGCCGCCCGTAATAATTTTAAACAGCTGATTAAATACAGGATTCTCCTGTTTAAGTTCAGCCGGTGTGACACCGTTTGGATTTGTGCTAAGCTTATCCGCAATTGCGGCAGGTATATCTTTTAATATTGTAACTCTCTCATAATCTTGAGTAAAGCGCTCCTCTTTAATGTGGTCGGTCAGGTAATCCTGCGTGAACATTCCAAGCGCTTTGGCTTTCATCCTTAGATTAACATCCTTTGTGACAAGGCAAACCGTCCTGTCGGGATACTGATTTTTATACCAAATTGCAGTTGACAGAATTCTGTGGTCTTGTATGTCATTTTCAAAGCAGCCCTCGTATTCCTTTGGAAACGGGTGATTTACGGAAAGCGTAAGTGTGCCAAGACCGGAGCCTAGCGGATATCCTTTGCCGCTGTTTTGGTTCTGGTCACTTAGTTCATCTATCTTGCGGACAAACTCGCGGGCGTTGTAATTAATTGTTCCGTCACCTTTTTTAAACTTATCCAATTCCTCTATAACT
>DAONEN010000098.1:0-1641 GCA_035403105.1 Candidatus Egerieousia sp.
TCCCATTCTCTCCTGGCTCTCATTGCCAATGATTTCTTTCAGGCTCAAAGTAGGGTCGCCTATCGGGAGCTTGCTTGTATCAATTTTACCCCCTTCATCCTCCACAAGTTCAGAGAAACAATTAAGATGTCCGCCGGCTCCGTGGTCATGCACGGAAACAATAGGGTTGTTCTCTTTTTCCGATAGAGCGCGGATTGCATTGTAGTCCCTTTTCTGCATCTCCGGGTTTGCACGCTGAATAGCATTGAGCTCTATATCGTTGCCGTATTTGCCTGTATTAACGGAACTTACGGCTCCTCCGCCCATTCCTATCCTATAGTTGTCTCCGCCCAGCAGAACAATTTTATCTCCCTTTTCCGGAGTCTCTTTTGCTGCATCAGATTTCTTTGCGTATCCGATTCCGCCCGCCTGCATGATAACCTTGTCATAGCCAAATTCCGGATTATTTGCCTCAACGCCTTTCTGTTTTCCGGTGTGTTCAAAAGTCAGAAGACTCCCGCAAATAATGCACTGCCCAAATTTGTTTCCAAAATCGCTGGCTCCGTTAGATGCCTTGGTAAGAATCTCTTGCGGACTTTGATACAACCATTTGCGCGGTGCCGTTTTCTCCCATTTTCTCTCTTTATTATTCCCGACGGTCTTTGAATCAAAGCGCGGATAGCTTGTCATATAAACAGCCGTACCGGCAATAGGGAAGCTTCCTTTTCCTCCTCCCATTCTGTCTCTGATTTCTCCGCCTGTTCCGGTTGCCGCTCCGTTGAACGGTTCAACTGTTGTTGGAAAGTTGTGAGTTTCAGCCTTTAAGCTTATCACAGTCTCTTTCTCTTTAAGTTTAAAGAAATCTGGTTTTGTCTGATCTGCAGGGTGAAACATTTTAATTTTCGGGCCCTCAAGAAATGCGCAATTGTCTTTATAGGCGCTTACAATCAGATTAGGATTCTCTTTGGAAGTTTTCTTAATAAGCTTAAACAGAGAACTTTCCATCTCCTTGCCATCTATGACAAATGTGCCGTTGAAAATTTTGTGTCGGCAGTGTTCGCTGTTAACTTGAGAGAAACCAAAGACTTCACTGTCGGTGAGCTTCCTCCCTATTTTTTTTGCAATTCCGTTAAGATATTGTATCTCTTCCGGGTTAAGGGCAAGCCCCTCCTTGACGTTATATTCCTCTAGATTTGAGATATATACAATCGGATCGGGTTTCTTATCTACCGTAAAAATATTCTGATCCAGTCCGTTATAAAATCTTTGAAGCATTTTATCATACTCCGGTTTTGAACTTTTTGTAGGAAAATACTCCTCTATTCTTTTTATTCCGGAGATGTTCATGTTTTGTGTAATCTCAACAGCCGTTGTGCTCCAAGGAGTTATCATTTCACGTCTTGGGCCCGTAAAGTATCCTTTGACATTGTCTCCCTTAATTAATTTTGCATTGCCAAACAGCCAGCACAGCGCTGCAATATTTTCATTAGTAAGTTGTTTGCCTGTTTCCAAGGCCAGCACCGGGCCTTCATTAGATTTAAAGAATAGAATCATTACTGATTTGGTTTTTGATATTTTGGCGGCGCAAATCTTTTGCGCTTTTACACGTGCGAATTTACTCAAAATAATTCTTTTTTCTAACTTTGAAACCGTGCTGCAGAT
>DAONEN010000099.1:0-1569 GCA_035403105.1 Candidatus Egerieousia sp.
TTGTGATTGTGCAAAATAATTATTTAAAAATTTCCAACGCTTCCGCTACCACATAGGAACTGCCGCCGATAAATATGAAATCTTCTTTTGCGGCAATTTGCTTTGCCATTTCTATTCCGTCCATAATACTTCCGACAGTACCTTTATTTGCACTGCCGGCGCACTCTCCTTTAAATCCCATTGAGAGCATTCGCCCTTTAAGTTCGTCTGCGGGTAAAGCCCTTGCACTATCGGCATTTACAAAGATATAAAACGCGTTGTCCGGAAGATATTTTTTCTCTGCTTCTAGATCCTTGTCTCTCATTATTCCAAACACCATAATCAATTTTCCTCCGCCCGATTTTGCAAATCTTTGTTCCGCGGTTCTGCTGATTTGTTTGCCTAACATTCTAAAGGCATGTTCATTATGTCCTATGTCACAAATGATTAAAGGATTGTCTCCCAATTGTTCCCAACGTCCCCTAAGGCCGGTAAATTTTGCGGCGTTCTCAATCCCGCTGATGACTTTAACAAGAAGAGCGTCATCAATCTCCAGCCTCTTTTCATCTGCAAATTGCTTAAGAATAAGGGATAAGGCAACTGCCACGGTTTTAATGTTTTTGTTTTGGCAATCTCCCTTTAGATCCAAATTTTCCGCACCGGAAAGCAGGCAGGCGGAAAGAGATGCAATGGAAAAAATTGAAGAACCTGAAGAATGCCCGCCCGTAATATATTTTGAAAATTTCTCGGCAAAATATATTGGAGAGCCGTTATCCTTGGCAACCTGCATAAAGACCTCTTTGACACCGCTGTCGGGAGTTCCGCACTCACCAATTACAACCGGAGTGTTCCTCTTTATAATGCCGGCCTTTTCTCCCGCAATTTCTTTTAAAGTATTGCCCAGATATTGGCAATGATCCAGTCCGATACTTGTTATGATTGAAAGCATTGGAGTTATTATGTTGGTAGAATCCAGGCGTCCGCCCAACCCGCACTCAATAACCGCAATATCCACATTGCTTTTTGCAAAGTAATCAAACGCCATTGCCGTTGTGATTTCAAAAAATGATGCTTTTTTCTCCTCAAAAAAAGGGGTGTATCTTTTCAAAAAATCATAGACGAATTCTTTGGAAATCATCTCTCCGTTAATCTTAATTCGTTCACGGAAATCCACAAGATGCGGGGACGTGTACAAGCCTGTTTTTAAGGTTGCCCGTGCAGCAGCGGCCGAGGTGACCGAGGTGCACGGTGCGGAAGGAATCTGCATCAGGGCAGATGCAATCATGTGGCTTACAGACCCTTTTCCATTTGTACCCGCAACGTGAATTGAGGGAAATTTTTTGCTTGGAAAACCAAAGTCTTTATCAATTTCAAACATATTGTCCAGACCGGGCTTATATGCCATTCCTCCAACTGTCTGGAAACTAGGAAATTTTGTAAATATTTTTTCTATCTCTTTTTGATACTCTGACTCTGTCATTTCAAATTAATATTAAACTATATCATCAGGCGATTTGGCGCCCAAAAGGCGTCCTATCTGCAGCACGGTTTCAAAGTTAGAAAAAAGAATTATTTTGAGTAAATTCGCAC